>CAJUHQ010000047.1:0-2171 GCA_910586095.1 uncultured Lachnospiraceae bacterium
AGTCTGCTATGCAGACTTAATAGTTCTTAGGCTGTGTCTTTTGCTGCCTTAGAACGATTTTTCACACTAACCTCCATGCTTCCAATATCCTGCGAATTTGTGCTCCTGCACAAATTTGCCAATTTTCTACTCTTCATTCTTCCAATATCCTGCGAATTTGTGCTCCTGCACAAATTTGCCAATTTTCTACTCTTCATTCTTCCAATATCCTGCGAATTTGTGCTCCTGCACAAATTTGCCAATTGAAAAATCTTTGATTTTTCAATTTCTACTCTTTGCAAATCCGAAATAGTTCATCGCGCACAGTCATCAATGCAAATCCAAGCAGATTAAGCCCTCTCCACATAGAAGGAGTACTCTCTATGGCTTCTTGTTGTGCCATACCAATTCCCCAAATCCGATCATAAGGGCTTGCCTCCACTAAAATCGCATCTTTGGTACTCAAAAGGTACTTTTGCAGTCTAGGAATCTGTGAAAATTTATAGTAATTTCCTGTCATTACAATCAAGGACTTGAATTCATTCCAAACTGCCTCATCAAAATTTTTTACTTTTCTTCCCAACGACTTAATTTCCTTTTGAGTACTCGTCTCCATAATTTGCTTTTCTGTCTGCACATCCCCAAAAAGTTGTGCCTTCTTTGCCATCATATATTGTTCCATACAACAATACTTAAGATGTCCTACATAAAAATCTGCCATATACCATTGGCTAAGCACTTCTTTTCCTTCTTCTCCCTGTTTGGGCTTATGGCCCCAAAAAAAGACATAGTCACACTTTTTTTCAGCATTTTGCTTTTCAATAATAGACTCGACAGAGTAAGTACGAACACATGGTTGTTTCCAATTATAGATCCAAAAGTCATTGTGTCTCTTAATATTCCATTCTGATGTTGACCAGCACACAGGCTCTGGAAACCTTGTATTGTACTCCTCTTTTTCTTCTGGTGTAAGACTTTGATACCACTCTATATACTCACAGCTATATGCTTCTCCACTGCCCATACGCCACCCGATACTTCCTTGTGGAATCTGAGGATACTTGCGCCACAACGGAAGAAACATTTCTCCATTTTTTTGTTTCCCATCCATACTCTGTTTCTCCTTTCTCCATCTTTTACATACCTCTTAGGCATTTGCGAAACTCTGAAATCATTGAATATACTGGTTTCTTTGCTCTAAATAAAATAATTTCTCCTCAAAAATGTTTACCTTGACCACTTCTCAACAGTTGTGGAAACGTAAATATTTCCTTGGAATATTCATCTTCTAGTAATCATTCTTGTTTTGTTACTTACAAAGTCAATAACTTCGTTAGAAATTTCATACATTATCCACATCAATGCTATTTTGCGTTTCACAATTACCTATCTTTTACATACCTCTACTCAACTATTCTACATAAACTAACTTGTAATTCACAGCAAAATATCCAGCACTCTTTACTATGCAAGTCATTCTATACTATGAAAATAAAAAAACAACTTTCATAGTATGGATGGCCATTCGGCAGATTAAACATCATGCAAGTTTACTATGAAAGTAAAAAAGCAACTTTCATAGTATAGATGGCCATTCGGCCCACCATACGGCAGATTGAACATCATGCAAGTTTTCTATGAAAGTAAAAAAGCAACTTTCATAGTATAGATGGCCATTCGGCCCACCATACGGCAGATTGAACATCATGCAAGTTTTCTATGAAAGTAAAAAAATAACTTTCATAATATGGATGGCCATACGGCAGATTGAGCATGATACAAGGTTATGATTAACAAATATTTAGAATATTAGTTCTTGTTGCAAAGTACAAACACATACGCATAGATACTATCCTCTGCCCCGTTGGTCATTCTCTTCATGCATCGGATAACAGGCCATACCATTATGCCGTTTGTTGTCTCAACAGCGATATTGATTTCTCCTTCTGGGTCCTTGTCATCAGTTCTCCACTTCCCACCACACAAATTGATAATCGTCTGACCAATATAGGAACCTATCGCAAAAATGATCTGTCCACGATTTTGAGAAAGAATCCCATTTGGTACATTTTGCTCGTCAAAAAATCTATCAATTTCCTTCATACTCTCCAAACTGTAATCTGCCCTATATCCTGATTTATTGAGCGCTGTGACCACCCACTGTGCTGCTATTACAATATCCTGCTCTAATG
>CAJUHQ010000047.1:2181-22246 GCA_910586095.1 uncultured Lachnospiraceae bacterium
GTATTGATTTGTTTTTCGTCAACATGATCCATGATTTGAATCCCCCTTTTTGATCCACTGTTAGCCCTCTGATATAAAGATTTATTTCCTGCTCTAATACTCTCTTATTTTTCGGCCTGTAAGCAAGTTATTTTTAGGTAAAGTATAGCATAGCACCACAGTAAAATCAAACTTTTTCGTTCTTATGTCTGTGTCATGTAGTTAGTCCATCTGACAAAAACACACATCTATATAAAAAAGGCAGCAAACCTTTTTCGATTTGCTGCCTTTGTGTTTGGCTTTGATATAACATTATGCGTTGGCGGCTCAAATGATTACTCCATCGCTGCTTCTAATCCATATACTTCAACTTCATAGATACGTGCTGCGCTGTCGCTTCCCTGAGTTGGTTTATTTATGACAAGCTTTACAAACTGTGCGTTTACAGGTGCAAATGCATCATGTGTAGTTCCCGCTGTATTTCTGGTCACACTTCTTACTTCTGTAAATGCCGCTCCATCTTCACTGACATAAATTGCATAGGACTTTGTATTCATATCTGCGCTCTCGCCACCTGCCTCAGCATGGTAGACATCTACTGCACTTACGGTCTTGATACTTCCAAGATCCAATGTGATCTCATGTGGTGCACTTCCTGTTGCACACCATTTCTTTGTAATGTCACCGTCCACTGCAAACTGAGGAGCCTCATTGTCATTGACATAGGTATCTGCCTCTGTGCCAGCGCCCTGTGAAAGCAAAACAAGTCCTTCCGATGCATTCTCAGTAATTACAATATAATTCTCCATAAAAGCTTCGCTGCTACCAGACTCATTTTCTGCCTTGATAGAAACAGAATATACGCCTTCATTAGCATAAGTTACAGATACACTGTTACCTTCTGCGGACTCTTTGTCTGCACCTGTAAGAGTCCATGTTACCTTCTGTGTATTCTGTGAACACAAACTGTTCAATGTAATTGTTTCACCAGGTGCTGCCAATGTGATATCTGCTGCAAACGCTGCCTTCGGGATGCTGTTGTCTGGCCAATCCATTGTCACCTGTGCACCAGTTCCTTCTACTAACAGAGCATTGACTGGAACTACCTCAAAAACAGATTTGTTTGTGTCATCTGTTCGTGGCAAAGTATTGATATAGAAGCTGTTTGTATTAGATACACCCAACAAAGACTTTGTCTGGTCCTGATTAATCCGATAAACTTCATAATAATCGGTCTGTACATCTGAATCCCATGCAAGACGCACACCTGCATACATACTATCTTCATCAAACTCACTGTCGAGTACACGCACATTGCTCACTGTCGCTGTTTCCTCGGCTGCTTGCTCGATCATACTGATATTGCCCAAACGCAACTGTAAACCACTTGCATCTGCATCTGCTGTGATCTTGTAAGAGATTGTCTTGATGGTCTTTCCTGCTAGTCCTGCGGTGTCATAAGACACTGTTGTCCACTCATCCTTAACTTTCTTGTCACCTTCTAGAACAAGCTCTGAGCCATCATCGAGCGTAAGTACTGCATCTAATGCAATTTCTGCCCCTTTTGCACGCGCTGTTGTGGTGAATGTCATGCTGTCTGTTGCGGGAAGACTTGCACTATAGAGCTTGATTACTGACTCTACACCTTGCTTCACTGCACCACGCAAAATCATGCTGTTTCCGCCATAGTAAGCATCTCCCACATCTAGATCAGCAGTCAGATTATTGCCTGTGCCATTCTCAATAATATAACGATATGTAGGCAATACATCAGAAATGCTGCGATTGTTCCAATCTAACATACTGATAAGCTCACCATTTTTATAGAACCCATAGCCATTTCCTGTAGAGAAGTTGGTCACAAAAGGAAGTTGTGTAATCGCTGTTCGCTCCACAACATAAGTAGACACGCCCCTCCACTGAGTATCATCTGACATCTCCATCTGTACAGAGGGATCTCCTTTGGAATTCACCCACAACTTATTTTCCTGTTTCCAGAAATCTTGTACAGTACCTGCTGAAAAATAAGCCCAGCTTGGACAGTAAAGTCCTAGAGATGTATAGGTTCCTCCCTCTGGATTCTCAAACAAATTCCATCTAATCGGAGTTGCATAACCATTGCTCTGCAAATCAACTCCTGCATATAAATCATAAGGATCTATGTTCTTTTCCTGTGCAAGCTGTGCAGAGGACTTTAACAATTCTTCTGGCGCTAGTTTTTCCGTTGTCCACCAGAAATTCAAGAACATCTCATCTGCAACAGAAGCACCTTCCTCATTTTGCATAAAAGCTACATTTTTCTCTGTCAATGCATTTTGCCAATCCATCTCGCCATCCACTGTCATTGAATCATAGTAAACCAATTCTAATTCAGGAGCTTTTTCCTTAAAGTAGGACAAGAACTCTTGCATCCGCACAGCGTGATCTGCTGTTAGGGGCTCTGTGTCTGTTCCTTCTGTCTCCTGGTTGATAAACCATCCATCAAACCCATATGTATTGGCAACCTCGATCAACTTGTCAACTACTGGATAGCTACCATCCTCTTTCTTTGTCAAGAGATCCTCTAACCACTGCATCTTTCCGCCATGAGCTGCCTGTGGCATAAACACAGTTCCAATTACCTTTACACCATTCTTGTGTCCTGCGTCCACCACATCTGCACTAGGTGCCACAATCAACCCTTCTCCTGAAGAGCCGCCCCAATATACCAATAGATCTACATACTGCCAGTATGAAAATGTGTTGGCATTAAACTTGTTTAGACCATGTGGAGAGTTTCCGCTCGTACTTCCATTCATAATGGAAATAGACATGACCTTTGTATCCTTATTTTGAGTTGAATTTACTGGCTCTAGATCTGCAATGTCCACGCGTGATGCAAGCGGCACACTACTCACGTTAAAAATGAGATCTTCATCCTTGCTGGAATCCCACTCCAGCAACTGTGCTGGAAACCAATAAGATGACTCTGGTTGACGATTCATGGTCAACTCTTTGTTGTCATTCTCCTCTGTCACAGAATATGCCGCTGCTGGTGCTTCTGTCTGTTCTGGTGCTGGTTCTGATGTAGGTTCAGATTCTACTACAGCAGTCTGTGTGGATGCTGGCTCCTGCTCTACTTTTTGTTCCCCATTGCCGCACGCAACAAGCCCTGTCATCATAGTCGCTGCCAAAATAATACTGATAATTTTCTTTCCATATTCTTTCTTGCGCATAAAGTTTCCTTTCCACTTTGAAAGTATTTACTTGTAAAAAATCCTTGATCTTTCAACCTTCTTTTTATGGTAAGGCGGCCATGTAAAACAGACCACCTTGCCAGATTTCTTATTATATCTTTTTAGCGAAGCAAAACTGTCACAACTTCATATGGCTTTAATACAACATCAATCACATTTCCTGTTACAGTTGTCTCCTCCTGTGTCTCTTCTAGTAAATTACAGATATATGCTTTTTCAAATGGTGCATGCACTGTCAATTTTGTCTTAGTATATGAATTCTCTGACTCATACATACGAATGACTGTTCCATTTCCATCCTCTGCCTTTTTAATCGTCTCAAGAATGACATTTGCATGTGCAACAGATGCAAATGAGAATGTTTCCTTAGAGGCGGTTCCCAACTCAGCAACTAATGGCTGATTGAGCTTGTATGCTTCCTCTACAGTACCTGCCTGACGCCATCCTTCTGCATGTGGATAAAGTGCATAGGTAAAATCATGCTCTTCCTGGTCTGTAGTTGGATTGGGTTCTATACCAGATTTAATCAAAGTCAATGCCATATTGGAATCCTTTACAGAATGTCCATACTTACAATCATTGAGTAGAGAAACTCCATAGTGGCCTTCTGAGAGATCCATCCATTTCTGTCCACAACTCTCAAAACGCGCCACATCCCAACTTGTATTTTGATGCGTTTTTCTAGTCAGATTTCCAAACTGTACATCAAAGGTTGCCTCATCTGTATGCACTGCTATCGGGAAATGTACCTTTAATAGTGTCTGATGCTCTTTCCAGTCCACATGAGTCACAAACTCTATCCGACGGCTGTTCGCATAGAATATAATCTTCTGCTCGATTGTTGACTTAGATGCCTTGCGTGTTATCTCTAGCACCGCGCGCACAGGACCTACCTCTGTCCATTCCATATGCTCTACTTGATCCACATCCCAGAACTTCTCTGTATAGTAAATGTCAATATCCCAGTTGTCAAAATAAATAGGCTTATCCTCATACATGCGAATCAAATTTCCACGTTCTTTCTCCTGTATGATCTCCCTATCATTTTCCTTGTCATAAATGCTTGTAAACAGTCCCTGTTCATCCAGTTTTATGGTGTAGAATGGCGTTTCTAGTGCAAGGTTTCCAGTCAATACAAATGGGCAATCTGTATCTGTTGCCTTAGCAGCCGTAAATGATTTGTAACCCTTTGAAGGTACATTCTTCACGTATGCCACACTTCCGTCCTTTGTTTTCTGAACAGGATAGATTGTTCCATTCTCATCCTGAAGAGCCTCTCCGTCAAAGTCTCCGAGATTGACAATGTCTTCTCTTTCTTTTCCTATTGTATTAAAGATCGTGATTGCATCTCCAGTCTGTGCGATTGCCTTTCTACGTTGTGTAGACAAATCTGCTATCTGCTCTGCAAGCTGGCTATACTCTTCCTTTGTCACATCATAAACTTCTTTGATAGATGAACCTGGCAAAATATCATGGAACTGATTTAGCAGCACGACTCTCCACATTGCCTCTAGATCCTTTGTTGGATAGTCTACTGTCTGCTCTGCCAAAACAGATAGTAATTCCAGATCCATCAATCCCAGCTCGGATTTTCGATTAGAACGTTTGTTTCGTGCCATAGAGGTCAATGTCCCTCTGTGATACTCAAAGTAAAACTCACCTTCCCACACTGGAAGACGTCTACTTTGTCCAACACGTTCATTCAGCTCGTCAAAGAATGTGCGCGCAAACTCTTGGCGAACGGTCGGGATACCTTTCACACCCTTTTCCATACGAATAGATGTCTCTAACATTTCTCTGGTTGGACCACCACCGCCATCTCCATAGCCATAAGAGATTAAGATATCATTGTTGAGATCTTTATTTTGATAACGCATCCATCCACCCATAATAGCGTCTGGATGAAGCATGCCATTATATGTCGTGAAGAAATTCTTGATTGGTTGCTCCACGCCCAATGTGGTAATCAAATGTGTCAATACCTCTGATCCATCGATACCTCTCCACATCATTGTATCATATGGTATCTTATTAAACTGATTCCACGCAAGTTTGGTGGTCATAAAATAATCAATTCCACACTTTTTCATGATCTGTGGAAGTGCTCCCGAATAACCAAACACATCTGGCAACCACAAAATACGATTGTCCACACCAAACTCTTCGCGGAAAAAGCGCTTGCCATACATAAACTGGCGAACCAATGATTCTCCTGAGGTCAGATTGCAGTCTGCCTCCACCCACATACCACCTTCTGGCTCCCAGCGCTGTTGTTCGATACGTTCTTTCACTTTCTCATAAAGGTCTGGGTAGCGCTCTTTCAAAAAGGCATAAAGCTGTGGTTGGCTTGACATAAACTTGTAATTGGGATATTCTTCCATCAGCTTTAATACTGTCGCAAAGCTACGTGCAACTTTTTCCCTTGTCTGCTCTACTGTCCACCACCATGCAACATCAATGTGTGTATGTCCAATACAAGTTGCAATCACATCCTTATATCCTGCCAAATCAGAATACAATGCCCGATCAATATAGTTAGACGCCTCTTCCATTGTAGAATAAAACGCATCCGAATATGGAGTTCTCAAATCCAGGAAATTCACTGTGGTATTCAAGATTTCCTGAATATCCTTTCGATTCTTATCGTCTTCCTCCATTCTAGAAAATGCTGCGAGTGGAACCCACAAATCATAGTACAACTTCTCGATTTTGTCGTCAATCTCACGCATTTCCACAATCAGATTAAACTCGTCATGCAACGTTCCAGTATAGGCTTGAAGTCCAATCTCCAAAACTTCCCCTTCTTTTGCTTGAGCGCGCAAAAAGACATCTTTGTGGTTCATATCAATTCCTTGGATGGCTTCTCCGTTTACAAACAGTAAGAACTGTGGATTTTTCGCATCATCCCACTCGTCAATCTGTGTGCGTACATGAAGCCACATCCGTTTTCCATCTAGCTCTTTAGGCACTTGATATGTTGTCTTAAACCAGTAATGACGATCCTTTCCATACCAGTGCATATTTTTGCTATAAAAGTCTTGCCACGGTGCAGAATCCGCCTCTGCCTCTTCAGGTTTAATATAATTGCCCTCTTTATACTTCAAGTGGTCAATTGGAAATTTTTGTTTTACCTTTAACTTTTTTAATTCTTCACAAATAACATGAACTCTCTTGTCCAAAAAATACATTTTTGCCTCCTTGTCATTCATTTACCGCCTTCTGACAGACGGATTTTTAAACATATTCTGAAGTAATACTCCTCACTTCGTTTTTCCTCATAGTATTTATGCCCATATCCGCATATTATGATAACATTTTATTTTATAGAAACTTTTCATGCGGTAAAAAGGCCGCCGCAAAATTAGCCAAAGCTTTCACTTTTTCTTTTTGCGGCAGCCATCCTGTATGAAATCAACAATACCAATGTTTATTCCATATATGCCATTAAACGGTCTACTGTAGTAAATGCAAGCCCTGTCACTGTGTCTGCACATCCATAGTAGATGGCAATCCTTCCAGTCGCCGCATCTGTCAGCGCCGCGCAAGGGAAGACTACATTAGGTACATCTCCTACACACTCATATAACTCATGAGGTCCTAAAATATAATTTTTGGTTCTCTTTTTCACTTTCCACGGCTCTTCCAAATCCAACAAAGCACATCCCATTCGGTAAACAAATCCGTTACAGGTATTGATTACGCCATGATAAATCAGAAGCCAGCCTTCATCTGTCTCAATAGGAACACTCCCTGCACCAATCTTAGTACACTGCCATGCAGATGCATCTCCTTTGATCGTTCCCATCACATACCGATGACATCCCCAATATTTCAAGTCTGGACTTTCACTCAGGAAAATATCTCCAAATGGTGTGTGTCCATTATCACTAGGACGACTTAGCATATAATAGTTACCATTGATCTTGCGTGGAAATAGTACCCCATTGCGATTAAATGGCAAAAATGCATTTTCCAATTGATAAAATTCCTTAAAATCAAAGGTATACCCTACCCCAATCGTGGGATATTCGTGATATCCATTGCACCATGTGATATAATATCTGTCCTCTATAAAACAGACTCTTGGATCATAGCGAAAGTCTCTTTTTGCCACTTCAGGGTGTGCGCCCTGAAATGTAAGTGGTTCATCCGAAATGTTCCAGCTAATCCCATCCTTGCTAAATCCTGCAAAGATATCCATGCTGATGGACTTGCTGTCACAGCGGAACACGCCCGCAAAACCATCTTCAAAGGGGACTACTGCACTGTTAAAAATACTGTTTGAGTTTTTCGTTGCAAATCTTTCGATAATCGGATTTGCATTGTAGCGCCATACAGGCAGTTTTTCCGAATCTGTCGGTTCCTGCCAAGGCAGATTGGGCAAATCCCTTCCGATTATTTTTGCCATCTTATCGCCACCTCTGTCACTTATTATTTATTTACCCAGAAACTCATCAACTTGTTTCTGTGCTGCATCAACGATATCTTGCCAGCCAGCCTTCATCAACTCATCTTTGATCTGAGGAACTGCCACTGCAGGGTCCTGCACACCTGTCATCACCTCACTGCGGTAGCGCAGCCAAATCTCACGACAGTTTGCAAGTTGGTCAGACACTTCTGTTGTATCAAATGTAAATCCAAGCATAATAGAAGAAACTGCCTGCTCATTCAATGCCTTTACTTCATCCCACTGATTAATCTCATCTGTGTCAAGTGTTGTTACTGTGAAGAATGTTGCCTGTGTATATCCTGCCATTGCCCACTCATTGTTGATCTTGTGAACTTTGCCATCTGCGGTATACTCAAAGTTTACGCCTTCCTCACCATAGTAGAACATATCACGCAACTTTGTATCTACGTTCACTAAATCCAAAAGCTGTAAACATTTTTCTGGATACTTGCTATTTGTGGAAACCATGTTCAATGATCCACGTACAGTCTCATTAGAAAGAATAGTGTCGCCTAACTTCTGCACTACTACTTCTTTGCCCATCTGAGGTCCCCATGCAGTTATACCTGCTGACTCCCAACCTTGAGCAACACGCCACATATTATATACACGACCTTCTGTCAATGTGGAAGCATCAGGATTGATGATGCCCTTTTGATACCACTCATGCAATGTCTGCAACTGCTCAAAAATGTCTGGCTGCTCTAATACAAAGCACACCTTTGCATCCTTGTCATCATACCGAACACCGAGGATCTGTGTACCAGCACCAATTTGATCGTATACGTCAAAGATATAGTATACACCATCATTCTTGATATAAACTGGATAATCATTCTTATCTGCTTTCAACTTCTCAAAAGTCTCTGTCATAGAATCAAGCTCAATCAATGATGAAATATCTAGACTGTACTCATCTACCAATTCCTTATCCCAGATTGAATAGTTGGTAATAGAACTGTCCTTGTACGTAGGAACACCATAAATTCTGTCTTTTACACGTACACCATCCCAGTATTTTTCAGGCATTAACTCTACTAATCCTGGCATATTGGTTGGTATCATGTCAGTGATGTCACAGTATGCGCCCAGATTGATATCTGCAACATAATTATTACCATTTCCAAAAATAATATCATAGGGTTCGTTGGTGCTGACAATGATATTGCGGCGATTATCCCAATCACCCCAAGGAATAACTTCCATCTCAAGGTTTACGCCAATCTTTTCTCCGATGTACTCGTTTACTTTCGCAATCCATGTATCATAATTTGTTGGCATACCATTTCCGATTGTAACCCACTTTAAGTTTACAATCTCTCCGCTACTCGTACCCTGAGAAGATTGCGCCCCCCCGTCATTTGAGGATGTAGTGGAATTGTCACTTGTTCCAGTACTATTTGCGTTGTTGTTGGTGTCTTTGTTTCCTCCACAACCAGACAAAGTTCCCAGAACCATTGCTGTTGCTGCACTTACTGCCAAAACTTTCTTAAACTTCATAATGATCCTCCTTTATAAAATACTAGTCATTGGCACAGCCTACAAACTCCCGCAGAGTTGCCTGCTGTTTTTTATTCCTTTACCGATCCAATTGTCAGACCGGAAATGAAATACTTCTGGAAAAATGGATAGGTACATGCAATTGGTACGATGATAACAATTGCAATTGCCATACGAACACTCTCTGTTGGCATGGATAACTTATACTGTTGCAAAGAGAGTCCACCATATGGATTGTTTGCAATATACTCGATGTTCTTCTGAATATTATTCAATAAGGACTGGAGTGTCTGCAAATTCTTATCTTGTATGTACAAAGAAGCCTGGAACCAATCATTCCAATATCCAAACGCCGCAAACATACCGATCGTTGCGATAACTGGCTTAGAGATTGGCATAACAATCTGGGACCAAATACGAAACTGTCCTGCACCGTCAATCTTTGCAGATTCAATGATAGAATCTGGAACCGTTGTTCTGAAGAAAGTTCGGCAAATTGTAACACTGAAGGAAGAACATGCAAGAGGCAATATCAATGCCCAAACAGTATTGCTCAACCCTAAAATATTGTTTACTACTACATAGCTTGCTAACATTCCGCCATTAAATACCATTGGAACGAAAATCAACCATGTATACAATTTTTTCAAAGCAAAATTTCTTCTAGAAACAACGTATCCCATTGATGTATCCAATGCGATCGCAATCAATGTACCAACAATTGTCACGAACACAGACATAAACGCTGCACGTAAAATCATCATGCGCTCATTCCACAAAAATTTGTAAGCAGAACCAGAAAGAACAGATGGGAAAAGTTGATATCCATTTGTGCGCAGTGCTTCCTCATCTGTGATAGAAATTGAAAATACAAACAATAGAGGAATAACACACATTACTGCTAAAATCAGAAACACAACGTTAAATATAATGTTGGTAGAGGTTTTAATCTGATTTAAGGATTGACCGCTTTCTTCTCTTTTTGCCACACTAACACCTCCCTAATTATATAATCCTGTTTTCATTGTCTATTTTACTTACAACCCAGTTTGCTAACAAGATCGTTCCACAGCTACAAATTGCCTGGAAGAATGATGCCGCAGCAGTCTGACCAATCGGCGCTGTAGACTGAATTGCGTTGTAAATATATGTATCGAATGTAGAAACTGTGGTGTACAAAGACTGTGGAATTCGTCCAGTTACTTGATAGAATAGACCAAAGTCGGAGTTGAAAATCTTACCACAATCTAGTATCAACATCATGATAAACACAGGCTTGATAGCTGGAAGTGTGATATGTCTTGCCTGTTGCTTTTTTGTCGCACCGTCCATAACTGCTGCTTCATAGAGTGATGGATCAATACCCGTGATACTTGCCAGGTACAATACCATTCCGTATCCCATACCTTTCCACGTATTTAGGAAAATCAGGATAAGTGGCCAATATTTCTTCTCCTGGTACCACATGATACGTTCCCCGCCAAGGGATGTAATGATTCCATTGATATATCCTCTCTCTGGTGTCAACAGCGCATACACGAAATAGCTGACAACAACCCATGACATAAAGTAAGGAAGGAACATCATCGTCTGGTAAACCTTTGAACCTCTCTTGTTGCGCATGCTGCTAAGCATCAATGCGCCTCCCACTGCAACGCTTGCACTGATAATAATGAATGCAATGTTGTAGAGAATTGTGTTCCTAAGCAGCATTAGGAACGAATTGGACGTAAAGAAATAGGTAAAATTCTTAAATCCCGCCCAATCACTGTGCAATAAGTTGTAAATAAAACCATGTCCGCCAGGCGCCAATTTGTACACCTTAAATGCAATAATGACACCAAACATTGGCAGATAGCAAAATACTAGAAACCATAGTAAAGTAGGCAGTGAAAGCAAAAACAGCTCCGTGTCATCTTTAGACCATCGTTTCCTCTTGGGTTTTACGCCGGAAGTATTTCCTCCGTCGAGCGTATTGTTCTTTCCCATTATTTGACCTCCTTCTTTATTTTTGTTAAATTTATATTAACATTAGTTAAGTAATAGGTCAACTTATTTTGGCATTTTCATCACTATATCCAACTTTACATTGTATTTTTAGTATATTTTTACGTACTGTATACATTTTTAATCCTGTTGTGTAAAGTTTGTATTTACAAACATTAACTTTACTTCTATTTTTCCCTGTTTTCCCATTCAAAAAGGAGCAAAAATAGGCATATTTACTTCTTTTTGCACCATATTCCAGAGTATTTATATATTTTGTGCCAAAAAACCTCTCAATATTGGTTCTCTTTTTATTAACATTTGTAAACTTCTTTATTGTCTTTTTTTCTTTAGCATGCTATACTAAACTATATGATTGAATGAAGTGACATGTATTGCACAAGTAGGAGGCGCTATGGAAAAAATCACTATGAAAGATATCGCGGATGCTCTTAATATCTCCCGTGTCACGGTTAGCAAGGCATTTAACCACCAAGCTGGCGTGTCTGATTCTCTTCGCGACCTGATCTTTGAGAAGGCCAAAGAGCTCGGCTATGCCAAGATTCCTTATCAGGCAATCTCACAGCCGCAGCCCGTGCAATCGGCTCACCGCACGGTTTCTTTGATTGTTTCGCGACCCGATTCCGCCTTTTTCTGGACCAGCATTATTCATCGTATGGCTCAGGAACTTTCCAATTATAATATCAACCTCCTATATACATATGTTCCTTCTACCCACACAAAACCGTTTAATCTGCCTTCTATTCTATTAAACAATGGTGTGGATGGCATCGTCGTACTGAATGTGTACGATCCTGAAATTTTGAATATTATCAATCAGCTTTCTCTTCCTAAAGTCTTTCTCGACACTATCCCTTCTTTGCCCAACCGACAGTTAAGTGGCGACTTACTCTTAATTGAAGGGTACTGTACAGAAGCTGACATCACAGAAACGCTCATTCGCAATGGTCATAAAAACATTGGATTTCTAGGTGATATCAACTATGCGCAAACCAATATGGAACGTTATCTAGGATACTGTGATTGTATGGAACGGCATGGCCTTGCCATCAAACCAGAGCACTGTCTAACTGGAAATATTGATATTTTTTCTTATGGCAAAGAACTTAATTCCTTTTTGGACAGCCTGGCCAATTGGCCTAGTGCATTTGTGTGTGTCAGTGACTATGTGGCACATTTTGTACAACTTTATCTAGATGAAAATGCCCAGCGTCTGCCACACCCTGTAATCCTGACCGGATTTGACAATGCAGTGGAGTATACCAACGTTACAGGGCGTATTATTACTGCCAATGTTCCGACTGGTCTGCTTGGAAAGCGTCTAGCTATGCAACTTCTATTTCGCACAGAGCATCCTGACGCACCTTATGAGCTTACCTTTATCAATCCCCCGATTGTCATTCCTTATGACTCTCCTTAAAAGGAGGTAAAATAGCCTCCACGTCCTTTTGAGCGGGCGTATCAAGCAGACTTCCATCCGCACTAAAACGTGAGCCGTGACAAGGACAATCCCAACTTTGTTCCTCCTTATTCCACACTAATTTGCACCCCATATGAGAACAGCGTTTTGTAGATTTTGTCAACATCCCTTGGATCAATCCTTTTGTGCTCTCTCCAATATCAATACACAAATTTTGAATACCTGCACACACTAGAAAACGCTGAGGCGTAAAAACAGCCTCATACATATTGTGAATACCGCAAATCTGATCGCTTAGGACAGATGCCGCCACCATCGCGGATGTCATTCCCCACTTCTGAAATCCTGTGGCAACATACCAATAGGGACGAAATACCGAATACCTGCCAATAAATGGAATCCGGTCATGTGGCATACAATCTTGTGCCGACCAGCAAAAAACTTCTGTACTGTGTGGATAATAGCGTTGTGCCATCTGTCGCAGATATGTGTATCCTTCTGCCTTTTGCTCTGCATTTGGACAACTATGTTTTCCTGTTCTGTGCGATCCTCCTCCCATAAGAAGCAATCCATCTGCACTTCTAAATGATAATCCATCTTTGTCCATACTATAATATTGTCCTGACAGGCGCTGCGGAATATCTTCTCCTTCTAAAGCTAACACATAGCTTCTTTTTTGATGTTGCCTCAAAAAATAAAATCCTGGAATATTCACAAATGGATAATGTGTCGCAAAGATAATATGGTCTGCTGTAATTGTGCCCTTATGCTCCTGCACTGAATCTTCCTTATCTTGGCTTATCTCCTCTTTGCTCTCGTACTCAATCGCATGCTCCTTTACAGACAACACTTTTGTGTGTTCATAAATCGTTAGCTTTTTTGCTAGTGCGCGCATAAACTCCAGTGGATGAAATTGTGCCTGTTGACGAAAGCACACAGCACCTGCTATCGCAAACGGAAGCTCCTCTAGTTTGTTTCCTCTTACTAAATGCGCGCGGATGCCTAATTTTCTAGCAGTGTCTGCTTCTTTTTCTAATCGTTTTACTTTTGTCTGGTCTGTGGTATACAGATAGGAAGGTATTCGCTCAAAATGACATGCAATCCCTTCTTCCCATATTAACTCCTCATAAAAATTAATGGCGTCCTCATTTGCCATTGCATATCCGCACGCCCTATCCTTTCCAGCTCTTCTTACCATATTCTGATAGAGAAATCCATGTTGACTTGTAATTTTTGCCGTAGTATTGCCTGTTTGTCCACTGGCAAGCTCCTGCGCTTCTAGTACAATAACCTGCTGCCCTTTTTTCTGCAAAAAATACGCAGTAAGAAGCCCTGTCATTCCCCCACCAATCACAACATTTTGTACATGAAAATCACTCTGTAGAATCTTCTGTCTTGGTATCTGCACCTGCTGCTTCCATAATGACATCATTTTTGCATCCTCCTGCCTTTTGCTAATCCTACCTTTTATTTGTCCTCTCCACTAGTAGACAACTCCATCAAAATGGTAAATTCTCTGATTTTATTTTATAGCTTTTACATTTTTTTGAATTTTACCCCAACTACTGTATGAGAATACAAAAAATTCATTGACATCTTGCAACAATATGTTATAATATGATTTATGCAGATATAGTTCATTGGTAGAATGCTAGCTTCCCAAGCTGGAGAGGCGGGTTCGATTCCCGTTATCTGCTTTTTTGATTCTAAAATAGTCATTTTACGCGACTATTTTTTACATAAATCTATAATCAAACACTACTCCTATAGTAGTTATTCTTTCTCTTAAAATTTATGTGAATAAAAAAGTGCTGATGGTGTATCAGCACTTTTTTCATTTCTATATTCTCTAGCATTGTATATTCTTTGTATAGTTCAATCAAATAAGTTTCCAAATATTCGCATAATTGGACCGCCATTTCCACGTTCTAGCACCGCTGTAGCATCCACATTTTCCATCCATGCCAAAGCTTTGCTGTCTGTCTCTATGATTGGCTTCCATTCTCCATCTATCTGTTGATTCACAATACGAACTTTACAGCGTCTGCCTTCCACATCAATCCCCTGCATAGTATAATCCGCTATCATGCTAACAGCACCATCCAAGTAATCCCGTCTGACATCACACCCTCCTGGAATAATAGTGCCATGAAAATGCTCATTGTCACAATATCCTGTGAAAAAAGTTCTAATTTCCTTATAATTTTCTCCCTCTGCAAGTTCTCTATGCGTAATAACAACGCGTATTGTGAACAACTCCTTGCGTCCTAAAAGAAATTGATGGATTGAAGCCACCACGTTCTCCTCTTGCTCCTGATTAAAACCATGTCCAACATTTCGAAGCAACTGCAATTGGCATTGACCTGGCTGATAGTTTTCGCGCGCACGGATCGCATAGGAGTAATTGACTATCTTATCCTCCATTCCCTGCAAAATCAGCACAGGACCTTTATATGGTCTTAATTTTAAAAAAACATCCATTCTGACAGCTTCATCATGAAATTTTTTCCCGAGCAAAATTGTACGGCAGTTAATCACCTCTGGCACATTCTCCACATCATAGCTCGCTCCTCCTAGACATCCTCTTCTTGCATGATCTGGAATACAGAGTGCTGGATATATCATAATGATTTTCTTAATCTCATCATTACATTGTGCCGCCGCTAATCCTGTTACCATTCCGCCTTGGCTAATTCCCAACAGGCTAAGGCTGTGTGCGTCAACATATGGTAATTGCTGCACATATGTTTTGACCGCCAGCAAATCAGACACTTCTGTCATAATCGTCGTATCGACAGTGTCTCCATCACTTTTTAACTCTTCCTTTGTATCTATGTCGCTACCACCGCAAAAACTAAAGCTAAACACTGCATAGCCGCGCTTAGCAAGCATTCTGCACATCGTTTCATTACTAGTATAATTTCCACCAAAACCATGACTTACAATAATTGCCGGATATGTCTTTGTCTGTGCATCCTCATCAGGCAAATACTGCATCCCTCTAATAATTAAGTGATCTCTCTCACAGGAAAATGCTGCTTCTTTTATTCCAGTATTATTCATTTCCTATTCCTCATTTTATAGTATATTTCACACGAACTCCCATCTGCCTGCTTTGACAGGCGTACAAATCAAGATGCGTGAAATTTTATATTTCATGCTAACTCCCATCTGCACGCTTTTGCGGGCACTTTTATCAGGATGTGACAAATTTGTATAGCAGACAACGCTCGCATTATTGAAAATTCTTTGATGGTTCAGCTTATCTCTTTGATGGTAATACTATCAAACACACAAAATATGGTGAAAGCCACTTTTTATTCAGTTCCTATCTCAATGGCAATCTCTATCAATCCCACCAGAAAAACCACTTGCAATATTGTCTAAGAATATCTGCTAAACGACCAATTGTCTCCACTCCCTGATCGACAATATCCCTGCAAAACAGATACTGTTCTTTTGCAAGATGCATAGCCTGTTCGCTGTCAACTGACTGTGGAAGTTCAAACTCCAACGTATCATATGCAATAACGGCTGGGACTGCACCATATTTTTCAAACCAATATTTTGCAACAGACATCAAATCCTCTGTACCAGGACACTCATTCCAGCCGCCAAAAGGCACATAGGCGAACACTTCCCACGGATTTTTAACAGGAATTTCTGCCAAAATAGTCGGTTTTGTTATATCAGAACTATAACTTCGATATCCTCTAAATGAAAGTTCTTCTTCTCCTTCACTTTCACTTTCTCCTTCACTTTCCATCTCACCAATCAGCCACTCGGGCCAATAATCCTCCTGATTACATTTTTCAAAAAACTCTGTAGTGTCTTTGATTGTGGCAGAAAGATTTTCTTTTCGATAGGCAGCCACGCGCTCCATATCAAAACTACCATTTTTTGCCTCACTATCTACATTAAACCGCAAACTCTCCCACAAGATATCCTCCACCACAATCAAAACAGGAACAAAACCTTCTTGTATTCCGCGCTGTCTTGCTTTATTATATGCTTCTATGATGGTTTTGTCCTGTTTCATTGGCGGAAAATAGTCACACGAACAATTTAGGTACTTGCTAAAATTGACCACCAACTCCGGTGTATTTGCATCAACATTGTTTAACATCTGTATTCCCACCTTTCGCTGTTTTTGCCATTATACTATACCTAAACAAATATTTCCAGTAAAGATCTATTAAGAAAAACTGAACCATTTATGAACAAAGAAATACAAACATACAATTTTTATATTTCGATAAGAATCTATGTTATAGCAAACAAAAAACAGCCATTTTCAGGTTGTTTTTTGTTGTGTTCTTTTACAAATATTTCTTTAGCACATCCACCTTGTCAATCTTTTCCCAAGGCAAGTCAAGGTCATTGCGCCCAAAATGTCCATATGCTGCTGTCTGCTTGTATATTGGTCTTCTCAAATCCAACATCTTGATAATTCCAGCGGGTCTTAAATCGAAATTTTCACGAATAATCTCAACTAGCTTCTCGCTGTCAATCTTGCCTGTTCCAAATGTATCGACATTGACAGAGGTCGGCTGCGCAACACCAATTGCATAAGAAAGTTGAATCTCACACTTGTCTGCAAGACCTGCTGCCACAATGTTTTTTGCAACATAGCGCGCTGCATATGCACCGCTTCGATCTACTTTTGTACAATCCTTTCCAGAGAATGCACCGCCGCCGTGACGCGCATACCCACCATAAGTATCCACAATAATCTTGCGTCCTGTAAGTCCTGCATCTCCATGTGGTCCACCAATAACAAAACGTCCTGTCGGATTAATATAGAACTTTGTATCTGCATCAATCAGCTCTGCTGGAAGAATCACATCAAATACATGCTTTTTGATATCCTCATGAATTTGTTCCTGAGTCACATCTGGATCATGCTGTGTTGAGAGTACTACTGCCTCTAATCTCTTTGGTTTACCTTGCTCATCATACTCTACAGAAACCTGTGTCTTTCCATCTGGCCTTAAATACTGTAATGTGCCATTCTTGCGAACCTTTGTCAACTGCAACGCAAGCTTGTGTGCAAGTGCAATTGGATATGGCATATATTCTTCTGTCTCATTGGTTGCATATCCAAACATCATTCCTTGATCGCCAGCGCCAATAGCTTCGATCTGTTCATCACTCATCTCGATCTTTGCTTCATATGCCTTGTCCACACCCATCGCAATATCGCCTGACTGTTCATCAATTGCTGTAAAGACTGCACAGGTATTTCCATCAAAACCATATTCTGACTTGTCATAACCAATTTCCTTTACTGTGTCGCGCACAAGCTTTGGAATATCTACATACGCTTTGGTAGTAATCTCACCTGTCACCAACACAAATCCTGTACAAGTAGCTGTCTCACATGCCACGCGGCTCATAGGATCTTGCTCCATCAAAGCATCCAAAATCGCATCAGAAATCGCATCACATACTTTGTCAGGATGACCTTCTGTAACAGATTCTGAAGTAAACAATAATTTCTCCATTTGTATTCTTTCCTCCTATCAAATAATGACCTTTATCATTTTGTCCTCACAACAAAACAATAGAAAATCCGCTGTATTCTGGCAGAATAAGCGGATTGTATCAGTTCCTTGATAATCAAATCCTCTTATTGTTCGACCTATCTATAATAGTCCCGCTCAGGTTGGCACCTTCCACATTGGGGTTGCCGTGGCTTCACAGATCCTTTGTATCTCCACCACTCTGAATAAGAGATTAGTATTCGTTCAATATTGAATTGTCATATCGCTTATATCATATACCTATATTGTGTGCTTGTCAACTAGTAATATTCATTTCGCAATCAACAATCTCAACTTATTATCCTACTTTGAGTTTAAAGCGCTGAATATCTTTATCAGACTCTACCTTTTCAATCTGTGCGCCAAGGCTTTGTAGTTTTACATCAAAATCCTCATAACCGCGCTCTATATATCGGATATCATCCACTGTGCTAAAGCCTTCTGCTGTCAGACATGCCAACACAAGCGCTGCGCCCGCGCGAAGATCTGGCGCCGTTAAATTGGCACTAGTTAATCGCTCTATCCCTTCTATAATCGCTGTATTCCCTTCTACTTTAATATTAGACCCCATCTTTGCTAATTCATCTACATATTTGAATCGATTGTCAAAAATACTTTCTGTGACAATACTAGTACCGCAAGCTGTAGCCAAAGACACTGCTACCTGTGGCTGCAAATCTGTGGGAAATCCTGGATAAGGCAATGTTTTGACATGGGTGTTTGTCAGACGCTTTGACGCAGTCACACGTACAGCATCATCTGATTCCTCTACTTGACATCCCATCTCAATCAACTTGGCTGTCGTTGATTCCAAATGTTTAGGAATAACATTTTTGACGGTCACATCTCCCTTTGTAATTGCTGCGGCAAACATAAATGTACCCGCTTCGATCTGATCTGGAATAATAGAATATTCAGAGGAGTGAAGCTTTTTCACGCCTGAGATTCGAATCACATCTGTACCCGCACCTTTTATGTTGGCTCCCATCGAATTGAGAAAATTGGCTACATCTACTACATGTGGCTCTTTAGCCGCATTTTCAATCACGGTTTTCCCTTCTGCAAGCACGGCTGCCAGCATAATATTGATTGTGGCACCAACAGAAACAGTATCTAAATAAATATGTGTTCCTCTTAGCTGCTTTGCATCTGCAATAATTAATCCATGTTCAATCTTTACATTGGCACCGAGTGCCTTGAATCCTTTGATATGCAAATCAATCTTGCGACTTCCAATATTACATCCACCCGGAAGTGCAACTTCTGCATGTCTATATTTTCCCAACAAAGCCCCCAACAAATAATAGGATGCTCTAATCTTCTTGATGTAATCATCCTCAATAACCAAGCCCGATATCATGGATGCATTAACCCGCACGGTATGTCTATCTGTTCTATATACAATGACTCCGATACTTTCCATCGCCTGAAGCAAGACATTGATATCTCTTACATCTGGTATATTTCCAATCGCTGTCATATCATCAGTCATAATTGCTGCAGCAAGCACTCCTAGCGCCGCATTTTTTGCACCGCCGATTTCAACTTCACCAACTAGAGGATTCCCCCCCTTAATTGCGTACTGTTCCATCGCCCACCTCATTATAAACCTTCCAATTCTTAATCAACCCGCAAATTTGGACGAAAGCACAAATTGCCGATTGGCAAAGGCGCAAACACTTGTTTTTTTGCCTTTATCCCTCATACTGTTTTCCGATTATAAACCTTTTTTAAGCATTTGTAAACCATCATCTTGCCCATTCATACAGTGAAAGGAACCCAATTTTTGTAATAACTCCCAATTATCTATGCTAACTCCCATCTGCCCGCATTAGCGGGCATACAAATCAGGATGTGTGAAATTATATATTTCACGCTAACTCCCATCTGCCCGCATTAGCGGGCATACAAATCAGGATGTGTGAAATTA
>CAJUHQ010000047.1:22346-24813 GCA_910586095.1 uncultured Lachnospiraceae bacterium
CTAACTCCCATCTGCCCGCATTAGCGGGCATACAAATCAGGATGTGTGAAATTATATATTTCACACTAATTTGCCATACCACCAACAACATCACGAATAAAGTTCGCATTGTTGAATTTGAATGACGACTGCAATCGGCATATTTCACATGAATAGCCGAAACTAATTCAAATAATTTAAAGGATTCACTGCATTTCCATTGATACGAATCTCAAAATGTAGATGTGGTCCTGTACTTCTTCCAGTATTTCCACTCAGCGCAATTCTCTCACCCTGTGAGACTGTTTGTCCTGTCTTAACCAAAACCTTGCTCAAATGTCCATACCTAGTCTGTCTACCGTCTGCATGATTGATATACACAGCATAGCCATAACCGCTCGCCCATCCCGCATGAACCACTGTTCCTGCATTGGAGGCGGTTACCGCCGTTCCAATTGGGACTGCCCAATCCACTCCCTTATGATAGGTAGAAGCCCCTTTCGTTGGCGCACTTCGCGCTCCGAATCCAGAACTAAGACGCCCACCTGAAATAGGTTTGATATAAGTTGGCGGCGTTTTCGTACCACGTTCCACAATTTTGGGAACAGCCTGCGCATACACTTCTTCCTTTAAAATTTCTCTGTCAATTTCCTGTCCATTTTTATATGTAATGATAGCGGCCACCCTGCGCCTGCCGGCTGATGGTTCCTGACGTGTGACTTTTTGTGTTGTGTACCAGTCATCGTTAGGAATATACTCTACTGGCACATCATAGTCTTCTATATAAACTTGCTCGTTCTTCCATAAAATAGAAAGCTCTGGTTCTGGCACGGTCATCACAAGCTTCTGCCCCACACGAATAATAGAGCGCTCATCTTCCAGCTCATCATTGATTGCAATCAACTCATCCATTGGAATATTATTAGAAAGACTAATCTGTGAAAGTGTATCTCCTTGAACTACCTCGTATATTACTTGTACTTCCTGTTCCTTTGTCACAAGATCTACAGACTCTTCCACAGTATTGAGCTCATCTTCCAGCAAATACGCCTCCACCACCTCAATTTTTTCTGCGTATTCTATATCAGAAAGCACTGTCCCATACTCATCAAAACTTTTTTCTACTTGCGGCTCCACCTGCATAAACATTTTATTGAGTTCAGCCTCAACTCCTGCCGCCATCTCAACCGAATCTTGTGCCTGTGTAGAATCTGATTTTAGAGACACTACTGCTTCTAGTACATTCACTTCTCTATCACGATCAAGCTCCAAATGTACCTGATATTGTTTTTGTGTATCATAAGGTGCCAACGCTTGTTCTAGAAAAGCATAAACCTCCTCATAAGAGCGTAAATTTACTGACGTTTCATTCACTTTAACTGTATAAGAACGATGTAGCGTCTCGCGCATACTCCCTCGCATTGCTGCTGCCATATTTTGTATAATATCGGGTGTACTATCTACAGTCGCCCACAGTCTCTCACTGCCCACTATCTCAAGCTGTGCATCCATAAACACAAGCTCACTACTGCCGCTATCTAAGACCGCCTTGCGTCGTGCGTCTGTTAGCATTGTATCCAACTGATCTGTCGATCCAATATGTCCTACTTCGACACCATTTAAAAACACTGTAAAAAAATTGTCTCCTGTATGCTCAAAAAACTGTATAGAAGGTAATAAAAAGATACAGACAATCACTGTGATGACCGCCGCCTCTATATAACACAATCTAAATCTTCTATAATAATGATGTATTTTCTTCATTTTATCTATGCCTCTGCTTTGTATTGCGTTCATTCTTAGCTCCATCTGCTCTGTCCATAGATCGCACAAAAATTAGACAGATAGGACTATTTTACCAGCCATTTGCAATATTGTAAAGAAAATGAATGATTCAACGCTTCTTTTGTATGCTATAACCAAACTTCCCGATCTGCCTGCCAAGGCCAAAGTAATCCCCGTGACTATACACAATTGGCAATGCATCTTGCAAGCAAAAACGTCCTTTTTCATCCATATAGCGCTCTTCTACATGTACAGCTTCCACTTGTGCAAGAAACAAATCGTGTGATCCCATTGTCTCCACTCTTGTCACTCTACATTCTATGTTTACAGGACTCTCAGCTATGTATGGCACAGCCACTTTTTCTGATGATACAGGTGTCAATTTCATTTCTTTCCACTTGTTCACATCTTTTCCACTCATAACTCCACAATAATCTGTAGCATAGGCTAATTCCTCTGTGGTAAGATTGATAACAAATTCTTTTGTCTCCATTAACATATGATGTGAATAGCGCGAAGGACGCACAGATATACTTACCATTGGTGGATTAGTACAAATTGTACCTGCCCACGCCACCGTAATAATATTGGTGCTACCATCTTTTCCTGCTACACTCACCAAGACAACTGGAAGTGGATAGAGCATATTCCCAGGCTTAAACGAAATCTTTGCCATATTAATCCCCCATGCCGCCTTTGGCGG
>CAJUHQ010000048.1 GCA_910586095.1 uncultured Lachnospiraceae bacterium
GAACGGCAAAATTTTTTACACTTCTTTTACTTCTTTATCTCACATGAGCAAATGGATAAGGATTATATTATTTTTGGAGGTTCTTTCCTTTAAGGATGCTATTTTGCGCACAAAAAACTATCATAGTATGGTGGCGCTATATCAAGCTAGTATATATGAGATGATTGTGCAACTGTGGAAAGCAGGCATACGACAATACAGTGTGTTTCTTCCCGAGCTGTAATATCAGAGAAATATGCTTTTGCATTAGATTTTTGAGGAGAGGACACAAAGCAGCAAGCGACTATTGTTTGCTGTTTTGTGTTTAAGGTCAATTTCATAGATTAAAACAAGGAATATGGTTATTGCGATGCAAATGAGCACTTTATAGAACTATAGCATATGATAGTATAAAGCCAAAAAACGGGGCCTTTTATGAATGATTATGAAAAAGAACAGTCCTGTATTTTTCAGGTGACACAGCGTGAACCGTTTTTAACAGGAACGGGAGTCATTGTAGCTGTGCTCGATAGTGGTATTGATTATTTTTTGCCTGAGTTTTTGGATGAAAAAGGGCAAACACGTATTCTTGCTATATGGGATCAGACAGCAGTACCAGATACAACAAAAGGATTACTGCCACCGCCAGGATACCAAGAAGGAGTACTTTATACGCGGGAACAGATTAATGAGGCACTTTCTTTAGGACGCGAAGAGGGACTAAAGAAGGTGCCTGTATTTGATTCGTCAGGTCATGGCACTGCAGTGGCAGGGGTTGCAGTGGGAACTACAGCAGGGGTAGCTATAAAGGCACAGTTGCTTGTGGTCAAGCTGGGAAATCCAGATAGAAATTCGTTTCCGCGAACAACACAATTAATGCGTGGAATTCAATATAGCGTCAATGTTGGCGTGGAGCAGAACAAACCAGTAGTAGTCAATATAAGTTTTGGCAATACATATGGGGATCATCAGGGAAATTCGTTGTTGGAGCGGTTTATCGATAACGTGTCAGAAATAGGACGCACAGCAATTATTATAGGAAGCGGAAACGAAGGCACTTCCAACGGACACACTGCAGGGGTGGTTAGAACAGGCAAACGAACAGTAGAACTAGCAGTGGGCAATTATGAGACAGGATTGAGTATACAGCTTTGGACCTATTATCAGGATGTATTTAACTTAGTGATTTATTCTCCAGGGGGAGAACAGATGCCTTTGCAGATTGCAAGGCTAAAGCAGGCACATACAGAGCGCGCAACACTAGAGCAAACACAGCTTTTGTGTTATCTAGGCAAACCACTTCCATACAATGTACAACAAGAGATTTTTATAGATATGATCCCGACAGGGAGCTATCTCACACAAGGGATATGGAGGTTAGAACTCGAGCCAGTATCAGTAGTTACAGGAGAGTATCGTTTTTATTTGCCAAGCTATGCTGCCAGAACTACTGGAACGGGCTTTTTCTTACCCACACCAGACATGACGATCACGATTCCTTCCACAGCGCGCAGAGCTGTGACTGTGGGAGCATACAACACAACACTGGGAAGCTATGCGGACTTTTCTGGACGTGGATACGTGTACAGATATAGTGATGGGCGCACAGATACGGCGGGAGGACAGCAGATTGTGGCAGACGTGAAGCCAGACATCGTGGCTCCAGGAGTCAATATTACAGTACCAGTGCCATATGGTGGGTATGAACAAGTGTCAGGGACTTCGTTTGCGACGCCTTTTGTGGCAGGCAGCGCAGCACTGATGATGGAGTGGGGCATTGTGCAAGGAAATGATCTTTTTCTATATGGAGAGAAGGTAAAAGCCTATTTGCAGCGTGGTGCCAAACCATTGCGCGCACAAAATGAGTATCCGAATGTTCAACTTGGCTGGGGGGCACTGTGTTTGCGGGATAGCTTGCCAGTGTGAGAGTAGCCAATGATTAGCTTTATTCTTTTTTCACGATGGACTTTCCGTTAGTTTTTATATAGTTCATTTTCATTCGAAAGCAATTCATTATGATTTACTATGAAAGTCTTTGACTTTCATAGTAAGGATGGGCATGCGGCCCGCCAGACGGCAGGCTGTACATGATGAGAGTTTACTATGAAAGTCTACGACTTTCATAGTAAGGATGGGCATGCGGCCCGCCAGACAGCAGGCTTTACTATCTATAGAAGTAAAAATAATTTTTGAAAGCATTTAAATTCCGTTTACCAATTTTTGTTGGTTTTGTAGTATACTATTTTATATAATTTTGTTTGTTTCTCTTATATTTCCGTATTAAAAATGTATTGTTTTATGGAAATGTACATGTGAGGGCAGGTAATATCTTATAAAAGTATATAAATTGGCATTTGCGGAGGTAATATTTTGTTGTTTCATATCTTTTCCTCTCAAGAGGAACGAAGAAAATTTGGTGGTACTTGTTTTATAGAAATGCAATATTGCACGTTGGCTCAAGGAACTAAACTTGAAGAGATTGTTTCGGTTGATGCAATTGAGAATTGGAAAGATAATTCGTTATATATTCATGGTGATGACATTGATAAGTTTATATTACATTATGGAGAAATCTTTACAGGTGGGATTTATAACAACAGAAAAAGTGGTATGATAGATGTGTATGGAATCAATTATTATTCTCAAGAGAAAACTCTTTTGATTTTGAAAAGAATAGAGGAAATGAAACGAGTAGAGTATCAGGTATTGTTGAGCTGGTTAGAAAAATCAAAAGAGAATAATGGCTTTTATGTTTTAGGACTATAATAACTAAGTGAGTGCAACTTGAGTAATCTTATGTAAAGATATGCATTATATGTTACATTTTGTGCAAGGGGATACTGGAGATTTGACAATTGGGATTTGAATAGGAGGTATCATGAGATGGATTTTGTTACAATGTTGCAAGAAGATCGCAATATATCAGATTTATTATATGATGTTTGTGATGTAGAAATTCTTTCGGAATGTAAGCCCCCTCAGGATGAGGGAGGGCATCTGACCTATAATCTCTCTGGGAAAACATTTGCCAAAGCGCGCAGTGGAAGTGAATATATTTTGCTTGAAGATGGCTCAATAGGGTATTGGGGAAGTGAAGGAGAGTGTGGCAGAATTGCAGATAACCTCGAAGAGTTTTTTGAATTAATGATAAATTGTCCGTATTGGCTAGATTATATATGTGAAGAGGAATATCAGGATAGAGAGGAACTCAGTGAGTTTGCAAAAGAAATCTTTGAGGAGCATGAGGAAAATGCACAAGAAGATGAGTTTGATCTACGAGGAGCGCAACAAGAATTAGCGAATAGTTTAGGGATAGAGATACAAGCAGACGTTGCAGAGATATTGATGCGTTTTTATCATTGTGCAAAACGTGAACCTCGTTTTGTTCAAACATATACAGAGAATGATGGTAGTATACATAGTAGTACAGGGTCATTATTTGATCGGTGAAAAGTAAAATACCACATACAATTTAGATAATAGGACATCTAAGGAACTGTTGCAAAATGGTGTATGCATATTAGTAGATGGTAAGGATATCTAAGGCATCTTAATCATCTATTGTGGAATTGCCGAATTTTACAACAGTTCCTTTTGTATTATTAAAAGGAACTATGAAAACAACATGACATTGATGGTTGAGAAAATAAAGAAAGAAGACAAGATATATAAAAACAAGCAAAATATTAAAAATAAGTATTAATATTTTGTAAAAGATATATGTTATATTTTGGTTCATGATGCTGCAATTTTATTAAAAAAAATGATACAAATATGAAGTATGCACAAAAATAATAGGAGAAGATAAAATTTTATTAAAAAAAATGATAATATGATAGAGAGTGCTTTTGTGTTTTTTGACAGAATATAGATGAAAAAGAACGGTAAATTATCGAAAATAGCAAAATAAAAGCAATATATATAAAAAACAAGACAAGATGTGAGATTGCTTCATATCAAGAAAGAAGATATACTAAATATACAAGGCAACAAACGATTGCCAGAGAAAAGGAGGAACATAAATGAAAAAGAAACTTATAGGGTTACTATTAACGGCTGCTATGGCAACTACAATGCTTGCAGGTTGTGGTGGCAAGAATGATACACCAACATCAGAGCCTACCAACTCTCCAGCAGAGACAACACCTGCACAGGCAGAGACAACACCTGCAAAAACTGAAACACCTACAGAGGAAACACAAGCTTCTACTGATGGTGCAGCAGCAAGCTATGATGGCGTTACCCTAACAATGTGGTCTATGTGGGCCAACACCGAGCCTCAGGGCAAGGTTCTTCAGGAAGCAGCAGACGCTTTCTCTGCACAGACAGGTGCAACGATTAACATTGAGTGGAAAGGTCGCGATATCAAGACAATCATCGCAACAGCTCTTGAGGCAAACGAAAATGTTGACATCTTTGAAGAAGACTACAAGAGAATTGCACAGACTTATTCTCAGTACTGCTTAGATGTTACTGATATGGCAGCAGCAGCAGGCTACAGCGATTTTGGTTTTAAGTGCTTTGTTGACCAGCAAAAAGAGTGGAGTGGTGCTTTCAACAGTATCGCAGAGCAACCTCAAGTAGGTGGTATTTTCTACAACAGAGATATCTTTGAGGCAGCAGGAGTGACCACTTTGCCTACAACATGGGATGAGTTCATGACAGCATGCCAGGCAATGGTAGATGCAGGCTACGAGCCTATGGCTCTCGACGATGCTTACGCTGATTTCTCTCTTGGATATCATTTGTCTAGACACGTTGGACAGGAAACACTTGGTCAGTTATCCTTAAACGGTGGATGGAGTGAGAATGAGCAGATTATCAAGGGCGCTCAGGAGTTAATCGACTTTGTAAATGCAGGTTACCTTGAGAGTGGCGCACCTGGTGCATATCCTGAAAGTCAGAATAAGATTGGTTTGACGGAAAAAGTAGCAATGGTTGTATGTGCTAACTATGTATGTGCAGAAGTTAACAACAATACCAGCTCAAACATAAATTGGGGTCTGATGAATTATCCAGCAGTGGATGGTGGGGTAGATTCTTCCAATGCATACGCAGGCGCTAACTCACTTGCAATTTCTAAGAACTGTGCAAATCCTCAGGCAGCATTTGATTTCATCATGTTCTTAACAACAGGTGAGTTCGATCAGAAGATGGCTGACAGTGCTTCTCAGATTCCAGCAGACTCAAGAAACAAAGCACCTGAAATCATGAATGGTACAGTGGAGACTCTGCTTGCTACAGAACAGCCTTTAGCTTGGAACATGGGACTTTCTGAGAATTCTGACCTTGGTCCTCAGTTTAAGGACGTAGCAATCAAGTTGTTTGAAGGTGGTTACAAGACAGGTGAAGAGTTTGCAGCAGCTATGGATGCTTTGTACTAATTTATTTATGACAGTTAAATAGGTTTTTAAGAGTGAGGTGACACTGTTTGTGGTGCCACCTCATTTTCACGGAAGGGGTGGCAGGAAAATGAAAAAAAATAAAGGTATGATTTTAGCCTTTTCATTACCATTGACATTAGCCTTAATTATTATGTATTTGTATCCAGTAGCAAGAACCATTTTGATGAGTTTTTTCAAAATTGAGAGCGTTACATCTAGCGCATCTGCATGGTCTTTCTATGGTATGAAGAATTATATCAAAGTCTTTAGCTCGCCTACATTCCAAGGCTCCATGAAAAATATGGGAATCATTTGGTTGGTAGGTGGTGTCATCACACTGTTTTTAGCCCTTTTATTTGCGGTAATCCTGACAAGCGGTGTACGTTTCAAAAAGTTTTTCCGTGCAGCGATCTATCTTCCAAATGTAATCAGTGCGGTTGCACTGGCAACGATGTGGGTTCAGTATGTGTACAGCAACGATTATGGTATGTTAAATAAAGTATTGGAATTTTTTGGATTAGAAGGCGTTAAATGGCTTTCTAGTAACATGAAGTTCTGGGCGATGCTTTTTGCATATATATTTGGTGCAGTAGGCTATTATATGTTGATTTTTATTAGTGGTATTGAGCGGATACCTGGGGATCTGTATGAGGCAGCTACAATCGATGGCGCCAATAAAATTAATCAGTTTTTCAAAATTACACTTCCTTTATTAAAAGGCATTATTAAGACGAATATTACTTTTTATAGTGTACATACAACAGCATTCTTCCTTTGGACGAAGATGTTCTCACCTGTCAATACAGAAGCTTCAACAATTGTTCCTGTTGTATATTTGTATGATACTGTATTTGGCTCTATGGGAAGTACAGGCCGTGATGCCGGTGCGGGCGCTACAGTTGGTGTTGTACTGACATTGATTATTATCCTGGTTTACTTTGTGATGAACAAAGTATTAAAGGATGATGATTTGGAATTCTAAGGAGGGTGACAAATGGCTATGAGTGAAAAAAAGAAAAAGATGAGAGAGCCTTGGAATTGGTCAAAAGAATTAAAACTTCTTCCTGGTTATCTTATTGTTTTGATTTGGATAACATTTACAGCGGTTTTTCTGTGTTGGATTTTAGGAGCCAGCTTTTCGACTGCAAAAGAGATTTTTTCTGGAAAGGTATTTGCCTTTGAATCAGGGTTTCACTGGGAGAATTATGTGAATGCATGGCAGGCACAAAATGTTGCGAAATTCTTTGCCAATTCTCTGTTGTATGCGGTTACTGCTTGTATTGGTACGCTTTTGATTTCCGCACCTGGTGCATATGTTTTATCCCGTTTTGACTTTTTTGCAAGTAAGCCCTTAAAGTCTAGTTTGATTATTGCAATGAGTGTTCCTTCAGTTATGATTATCATGCCAATATTTGCATTGACAACACGACTTGGCATCAGGGGAAGAATCTTATTGATCTTGTTATATATTTTAATGCATGTTCCTTCAACAACAACGTATTTATTGAATTTCTTTGCGACATTGTCCAAGACATATGAGGAGGCGGCAGCTATTGATGGATGTCCTCCAGGAAAAACATTTTGGGTCATCATGCTTCCTCTTGTTCAGCCAGCAATCATTACAGTTACGATTTTCAACTTCTTAGGTGTGTGGAATGAGTTCTTTATGGCTTTGATTTTTGCAAGTTCCGCAGAGATGACACCAGTTGGCGTAGGCTTATTGCAGATTGTAAATGCGATGAAGTACACCGGCGACTACGGCGGATTGTTTGCAGCAGTTGTCATTGTATTCTTGCCAACGTTTCTGCTTTATATCTTCTTATCAGAGAAGATCATTGCAGGTGTTACAGGCGGCGGTATTAAGGGATAGCCTATTGGTATCTCCATTGACTTTAAGAGTCTATAAGATTAAAAAGGAGGAATTGCAAAATGAGCCAAATGAAAGGAAGAGTTACTATCCCTACGGATGTGGATGTTATTGCGGAAACCTTAGAATTGTCTAAACGTTGGGGGGCGGATGCAGTACGCGACTGTGATGGCACAGATTTTCCCGTTGAGTTAAAGGATGCGGGAATGAAAGTGTATTCAACATACTATACCACCAGAAAAGACAATGCATGGGCAAAGGCAAATCCAGATGAAATACAGCAGATGTATGTTATGACGCCGATTTATACGGCAAAGGAACAGACATTGCGCATTTCCTTGATGAAAGGACTATATTCAGATATGTTGACGCCCAATACGAGAGATGATATTACGAAATGGTGGGAAGTGGTTGACAGAAGTACAGGAGAAGTAGTTTCTGTGTCGAGATGGCATTATGAAGAGGAATCTGGAGAAGTGGTGATAGACAGTGTTCCTTTCCATGATTATACGGTTAGCTTTCTTGCTTATATCATGTGGGACCCTGTGCATATGTACAATGCGATTGTAAATGAATGGCAGGATGTGGAGCATCAGATTACTTTTGATGTGAGACAGCCCAAGACACATGCTTATACACTGGAGCGTTTGAGAAAATTTATCGAGGAGCATCCATATGTGAATGTACTTCGGTTTACTACGTTCTTTCATCAATTTACATTGATATTTGACGAACTTGCCCGTGAGAAATATGTGGACTGGTATGGCTATTCTGCTTCGGTAAGTCCTTATATTTTGGAACAGTTTGAGAAGGAAGTAGGATATTCGTTCCGCCCAGAATATATTATCGATCAGGGATATTACAATAATCAATATCGAATACCTACCAAGGAATTTCAAGATTTTCAGGCTTTTCAGAGAAGGGAAGTTAAGAAGATTGTAAAAGAGATGGTAGATATCACTCATGAATGTGGTAAGGAAGCCATGATGTTTTTAGGGGATCACTGGATTGGAACAGAGCCTTTTATGGAAGAGTTTCGAGAGATTGGTCTAGATGCCATTGTGGGAAGTGTGGGAAATGGATCTACCTTGCGCTTAATCAGTGACATTGAAGGGGTTTCTTATCGAGAAGGAAGACTGTTGCCATACTTTTTCCCAGATACCTTCCATGAGGGCGGTGATCCAATAAAGGAAGCAAAGGTCAACTGGGTGACGGCTCGACGGGCAATTTTGCGCAAGCCTATTGATCGAATCGGCTATGGTGGCTATCTAAAGCTTACACTCGATTTCCCAGAGTTTGTGGATTATGTGGAGTCTGTCTGCAAAGAATTCAGGGAACTGTATGATAATATTAAAAATTGTGTGCCTTACTGTGTTAAAAAGGTTGCAGTTTTAAACTGTTGGGGAAAGATGCGTGCATGGGGATGCCATATGGTGCATCATGCCATTTACTTTAAACAAAATTACTCTTATTCAGGAGTGATAGAAGCTCTTTCGGGTGCACCATTAGACGTGCAGTTTATAAGCTTTGATGATTTGAAGAAAAATCCTGATATCTTAAAGGGGATTGATGTGCTTATTAATGTAGGAGATGCCGATACAGCTCATACTGGCGGTGAATGGTGGTGTGACCCAGAGATTTCTTCCTTGGTAAAACAGTTTGTATATGAAGGCGGTGGAATCATCGGTGTTGGAGAGCCTAGTGCTCATCAAGCAAATGGACATTTCTTCCAGCTTTCCAATGTGTTTGGAGTAGAAGAAGAGCGCGGATTTACGTTAGGGTATGATAAGTATAACTGGGAGAGCCATAGCCATTTTATCACCGAGGATGTAAAGGGTGAAGTGGATTTTGGCGAGGGAAAGAAGAATATCTATGCTCTCGAAGGGGCTACAATCCTTGTGGGCTCAAGCCAAAAGCTTGGAGAAAAGGAAGTACAGCTTGCAGTAAACAGCTTTGGTAAAGGGCGTGCAGTCTATATTAGTGGACTTCCCTATAGTTTTGAGAATAGTAGACTTTTGTACAGAGCGATCCTTTGGAGTGCAGGTGATGAGGAGAATTTATATCGGTGGTTTTCGGACAATTACAATGTGGATGTTCATGCTTATCCAGAGAGCGGAAAGTACTGTGTGGTGAACAATACCTACGAGCCTCAAAGCACCACTGTTTATAAAGGAAATGGTGAAAGCTTTACGCTGGATCTAGAAGCAAATCAGATTATTTGGTACGAGATAGGCTAAACAATCAAAAGAATATGTTAGACAGTTAGAAAAGTATAAGATAAACATCTGTTTTGCAGATGTTTACCTTATTTTTTGAGAAGATTTTGCTGCTATGCAGTAGAGACGAACATAAAACAAAAGTTTGTCTCACTCGGTGGTAGGAGCAGCAGTGTCTTTGGAATATAAAATTTTTAATATAATGGGTGTTAAAATGGACGATACAATAATCAAGAAGATAACGGATGTAAAATACACTGATGTCAATAAGCCCGCTGATAGTCCCTTTTGTGCTACAATCAGTGCAACCTCACCACGCGTCATCATACCAACGCCAATCTTTAGTGAATCCAATCCATTAAATTTGCAAAGTCGTGCAACTATACCACATCCAACTACCTTTGAAATGAGTCCGACAGCAACAAATGCAATTGAAAAGAGCAAAATACTCATATTTACATTGTCTACATTTGTTTTTAGACCAATACTTGCAAAGAATACTGGACCAAATAATATGTACGAGCTAATATCCATTTTTTCTGCAATATACTTCGAATCACGAATGGAACAAAGAATAATGCCTGCCACATATGCGCCTGTAATATCTGCAATACCAAAATACTTTTCTGCAATATATGCCATTGCCAAACACAACGCTAATCCTGCAATTGGAATACGTCTTGTATGTGGGTACTTGCTATCCATAAGCTGAAAGATTTTATAGCAGATAAATCCAATTACAATGGCAAATACAAAGAACAAAACGGTATTGACCAACACGCTCATTGGTTTAGAATCTGGACTCTTAAATCCAATCACAAAGGTTAGAACAATGATACCAATAACGTCATCAATGATGGCAGCACTCAAAATTGTCGTACCAACTTTTCCTTTTAATTTGCCCATTTCCCGCAGAGACTCGACGGTAATGCTCACAGAGGTCGCAGTCAAAATCGTACCGACAAAAACTGCCTTATAGAACGCCTCAGATCCCCACGGTGCGACACCATAAAATGCCATATAGAGCAGTGATCCACATACTAGTGGAATAAACACGCCCGCACATGCAATTAGAGCGGCAATGGGGCCTGTCTTTAGTAAGTCTTTTAAATCTGTTTCCAATCCTGCCGAAAACATTAGCAAAACAACACCAATCTCAGCAAGTTGTACCAAAAAATCTGACTGTTCCACCCAGCCCAAAATGCTAGGCCCAATCAAAAGACCTGCGATAATCTCGCCTACAACCTGTGGAGCCTTGCACTTTCTTGCCACAATACCACATACCTTTGCGGCAATGATAATAATTGCTAAATTTTTAAACATGAAATACGATTCCATTTTCTTTCCCTTCCTTCGTAATATCGTATGCATCGTATTTTTTATGACTTTCACATTATAGTCTTTTGTATTTGCAAAGTCAATAATTTGCATACGACTTTACAACCTTTGTCAGAATAATTTGGTCAAACGTGTTTGTAGACATCATTTTGTATTTTATAGGGTTGGCGCTTAACATGTGAGTAGAAACAGTTCGTTATGCAAAGCTGATTGATTGACAAGACAATGGACAGCTATAGATAGAACGGACAAAATAGTGAATGATTGCGTAGAATCAGAAAACAAGTTATACTATCTTGAAAGAAAGGCGTTTTTTAATAGTGGTGATTTATCAGTAAAAAAGCATGTTTTGTATTAGGAGGGTATACATTTGAAAAAAGTTCATTTTCACATTATGGATAGAAAAAGAGGTATAAAAGTGAGCAAAATGAAAAGAAACAAAATCAGCTTAGTGGTATTTTTAGTAATTTCTAACGTGTTGATGGGATGTGCTTTTGGAAAGAAAGAGAAGAACTATCAGACAAATATGCCAGAAGTATGTGAAAAGGAGCTTCGATCTTGTTTTGGAGAAGACTATGTGCTTTCTGAAGGGGTGGAGAAGGAAGAACGCTTTTTTGATGAGATGGAGAGTGTAGAACTTATTAAACAGTATACAGAGTGGGCACTTACGTATCAGGATGCAAGCAATCAGGAATGTATCTTTGTATTTACTAATGCATGTGGAATAAACCAGGAACAAGAATATATAGAGAAGTCCATAGAAAGCTATTTTTCCGACTTAGTACAACAATATTATCGACGAAATTTTTGGGATAAGACCATTACTCAGATACCAGGTTGTAAAGAACAGGACAGCAAATTGTATGTTAAGCCGTATAAGCTTTTTGTGCTACAGGATGTGCCAGAAACCTCTGTGATGTTTGATGAAAGAATACAATATTCTCTAACAGAGAATGTTTATTTTCCACAGTTACGCTATGATGCGATTTTTAGTGAGTTTCCTTATACTTTAGATCTATATCTCTATGTCACATATGAAAGTGAGAAAGAGGGGGAGCGTGCAGGGCAGCGACAAGATACAGAAATAAAAGTGCGGGAAATGATAGAAGAGATGATTCATTATACCAATGGATCGCTAAACGCCACAGTACACATTACTATGATGGACAAAAATGGATATGCGGATGGTTTTTCAATGGCCATCCTTCATGGAGAATATTTTGAAGACAATCTAGGAACATCTTATGAGATTGCCCTTCATGAGAGTTTTTTTGGTCCTATTAAGAGGAAATAAGTGGTGACGATTTATTGTTCCAGGCCCCCTCACCATGTTAATACTATGGTAAAGGGGCCGCTGTGTTGTAATAAAAGATTGATAAGCCAGAGCATACCTTTTTAAGGCTGCGTTATGGTTTGTTCTTTTTAGCGTTTTTTGTAGTAGAGTGGTTGTTTTTATTTTTGGGAGTGTTGCCCTTTTGATTGGCGATATTAGAATTATAATTCTTGTTTTCGCTGTCTTTTTGAGAAGTATTTTTGTGAGAGGATGCTTCTTTGGGAGTGCTGTTGGTTTCATTATATTCATTGTCAGTTGCAGCCTCATCTTCATCGTTCTCGTCTAACAGATCTTCATCCTCATCATTTTCATCATCTAGATCTTCACTTTCATCATTTTGGTTTAACTCTTCGTCGTTGTCCTCATCTTCATAGTATTCGTCATCATAGTCGTTTTCTGTAGCATCCTTGCGAAAGAGACCATACACAGAATAACAAATTAGAACAATAACACAAAATATAGCAAACACTAAAATAAGTAGTAGTGGTTTGCTCACTAGACTGGAAACGTCATCGTCAGATTCGGATGTTTCAATTGGCGTTTCGGCTTCAAAGGAGATCTCATCACTAGCACTTTCTGTAGGAACCGACTCGACAGTATCTGGTGTTTCTATCTCTGTGAGAGGCACATCAGACAAATATTGTGAGGAGACATAGCCATGTTGGCCTTGGTAGGAGATTTGATACCAATTATTGGAAGCCTTACCTGTCACAGAAACCTTTTCGCCGTAGGATAGAGAACCAAGTTTAGCATGTGTGGAGGAAGGGCCACTGCGCACATTTAGTCCACCTTTCGAGGCGGCATAGTATGTGCCCTGCATAGGAGAAAGTTCTACCACTTCACTGTTGGGTTCGGAGTCAGTATCAGTGACAGTGTCTGGTTTTGACGAGGTTTCTGGCGGTGTGGTGGTATTCGGGGAGGAAGGTGTTTGTGTAACATTGTTGTCCACAGAAGGCTTGGTAGGAGGCTGTGGCTTTTCGGGTTTGGACGACTCGGGTGGTGTAACTGTGCTGGATGGAGGTGTTTCTGGGGTGCTGTCAGATGGAACACTTTCGGAAGGGAGAATGTCATCGGGGGATGGAGCATTGGATTCAGAGGGAGTGACATCACTGGGCGAAGTGCTTTCGGAGGGTAGATTTTCAGATGGCTCTAGTGGAGTAGTTTCCTCTGCGGCTAATATGTTAGAGGTAGCAAATGCAAAAAATAGTGTGGTAAAGAAACAAAACAGCATTGTTTTTGTGAAAATTTTTTTCATGTGGGACACTCCTCTCAATGGATTAATTTTTTGATCACTTATTTAGTTAGTGTGAAATTAAAATTTCACCCATCCTGATTTGTACGCCTGCTAAAGCAGGCAGATGGGAGTTAGTGTGAAATTTCTTCGTGAAGCAGCCTATGCTGTGAGCAGAAACTGCCACAGGCAGTTAGAAACTCTTCTCACACTAACCTCCATGATGAAAAACGCCTGTTTTTGGCGTTTTTTGGTGTGAAATTTTAATTTCGCACTAAACAAGTGCATAATTTGTCAGGTTGTAGATAAGGTCTATAGATAGTATTTCTTTGAAGTGTATTTTTATAAGTAATATTTTATAAAAGGTAATTGAGGATTATTTTTTATAGCGCTTTATTATTAGAAAATAGCTATTGACATTTTGTGTCTACAAGTGTAAACTAAAAGTGTCTACAAAAGTAGTCTGAAACAATATAAAAGTAAGGGGTGTGGCTATGAAATTAAAGGTTAGTGTTTCTGATTCTGAGCTGGAGATTCTAGAGGTTTTGTGGGATGCCAATAAGGCATTGAACGCTGCGCAGATACGCAATGTCTTAAATGAGCATAAAAGTTGGGAGCGGACTACGGTTTTAACATTGATTCAGCGTTTACTCAAAAAGGAAGTCATCAAACAAGAGAAACGAGAGGTTTATTATTATGAACCTTGTATTGAGAGAGAGGAATATATTAGGGAAGAGACTAAAAATTTTGTACAAAAGTTTTTTAAAGGAAATATAAAAAATATGGCAGCAGCTTTAGTGAATAGTGATTCTCTAACCAAAGAGGATATTGAAGAGCTGCGGGACTATTTTAATCAAAAATGATAGGAAAGAGAGGGGGATTTTGATGAGCCAATTGGTTATGAGAGTTCTATCTTTGTCCTTATCAGGAACGTTAATTGGGATAGTAATCATGTGCATTTGCCCTGTCACAAAAAGATTTTTTTCAAAAAAATGGAATTATTATATTTGGTTATTGGTGGTTTTTAGGCTTTTGATTCCAATATCATTTGGCCCTGCGTTGCTAGATATGAAGTCCTTGATTATTCCGAATCGCGTTACAGACTTAGATAGAATAGACCAGATACACACCACAGTAAATCTGTCGGTTCAAGATGTCAAGGACAATCCCACAACAAAGTTAGATACAACTATCGTTTCGCAGACAGTATCAGATCACAACAAAGTAGTGGGTCAATATGATTGGTCAAAGGGGCTATCAATTTTTGTTTTGGTGGCGTCCTATATATGGGGGATAGGCGTTTTTATAGCACTTCTTGTCAGAATGTGGGGCTATTTTCGATTTAGAGGCTATGTTCAAAAGAGGAGTGTGACAATAATAAGCACAGATATTCTTTGTTTAGTCAATGGGCTCTGTAGTAGGATGGGATTATACAGTGTTCCTAAAATTTGCGAAAGTGATGCGGTTTCTGGGCCTGTCACAATAGGCCTGTTGCAACCAGTGATTTTGCTACCCAAAAAGGAGTTTGAGTTGGTAGAGCTTCAGATGATTTTGCATCATGAATTGGTCCATGTGGTAAGAAAAGATCTATGGTATAAATGGGGATATCAGCTACTATTGTGTATCCATTGGTTCAATCCATTTTTATATGTGATTGGAAGAAGAATCAACAAGGACTGTGAGTTGTCTTGTGATGAAGTACTCATCAGTCAGTTCACAGATAACGGAAAACAGCTATATGGAAATGTGCTTCTTGACGCAGCACAAAATAGTATTCATTATGGAAGGAGTGTTTTTTCTACAATGTTTTTGGATCAAAAAAAGGATTTGAAAGAGCGGCTTTGTGGTATACGCCAATATAGGAAACAGACTCGTCTACGCATCTTGTCTTCCATAGGCACATTTGTACTAGTGTTATTGCTTACAATCTGTAGCAATGTGGAGATTTCTGCCAAGGAAATATCTTTTTTTGCAGATCGCGCTACTGCGAACAAAGTTTCTTCTGAAAATCAAATTGACAATGATGACGACCGATATAAAACTTGGCCAGATCCATCAAAAGAAGCGTGGAAGGTCTATGATGATGACCAGTTGCTTGCTGGAGAAGATATTCAGTATCAATGGTCGGCATATTCTTATAAAGGTGGCGGGCACAAGATAGAGGCTTCTAAGTTTCGGCTGTATGGCTCATATACAATTGTAGTTGTTTATGTACCTAAAGATATAGAAGTGTGGATTGGTTCCTCGTTTGAACTTGTGAAAGGAAATTTTAAGATTGTCCACATTGGCCCCGATAATAGTGTTGTCACAATTGATGACACAGGAAAGAATATATGGCAGAAAGTTACCATGAAGGAAGGACGAAATGTCATTAAGATCGTAGGTCAAGAAGCTAAAATCGAGGATCTAAGTATTGATTATAGAGATCTCAAGGAAAAAGATTTTGAAAAAATATATTATTCAGAGCAGGAAGAATATATGAGTCAGATCGCAGATTTGGTTGAGCGTGGGATGACAATTGATAAAGATAAAGTTGTAGAAAATCTGTATTATTTGGAGGAGGAAGATGTCAGCGAGCTGTTACGTGTCTTATTAGAACAAGGCATTTCTCTAAATGCCGATGAACTTTTTAATTTTCTAATGTACTCCGATTCTACGCTGTCCTGCCAATATCTTTTAGATGCCGTCGAAAATGGGAATATCGAACCATTAGATGCGGATACACTCTCAGCGCTGATTCCTTATATGGAGGGGGAGGGGGAGTGTGTAGTAGAGATGATGAAGGCACTACCAATAGAACAGTTTTATGAGGTATTTGAAGAAAATATTGTCTATTTGAATGATGATGAAATAGAGGAGTGTCTAACCAATTATCTAAAAGCAGGAGGTACACTCTTGCGCTCTCAGATCGCTCAAATTGGGATTTATCTAAATAAAGATCTTTTGTATAAGTTAGACATAGAGTAAATAAAGAATATATGAGTATAGTTTCGGATTGGATTCTTATAAGTCGAATGTTTATATAAAATTTCTTGACATTTTGGATAGATTCAAATACTATATGTAATAGAGAATTACGTTTTTATTACACGCCATATAGAGCAAATATGCCACTAAATCGGTATATTTGTGCGATAAGTAGAAAAGAAGATTATCTCTCTATTTAATTGTGGTTTGTAATATGTATAGAAATTATGATACAATATTGTTGAAAAGGTAGCGCCAAAGAGGAGTATCTATAAGCCCCTTAACAGAGAGGGAAGTCCTGGCAGAAAAGCAAAACTTGTCAGGCTGAAAGGTTTCCCAAAGGAAGAAATAGAGAAGGTAGCTTTGAAACCGGACGCCTGAACACAAAATTTTTATTTTAGTAAGGCTTCACGTCCTGCCCACGTTACAAGGCAAGGCTCTGATAGGAGCTGGATGAGATCATATCATTGAGAAGTATTGTGTGTGATGCAATAGTTTTAGATGATATGGAACAAAGGTGGTACCGCGTTTTTACACGCCCTTTGCTGCAAAGACTGATTTGCACAAAGGGCTTTTTGTATGTACAGTTTTATGTAAAAAAATATGTTTCTAGAGAGTATATACAGCGTGAAAGGATTTATTGTACACAGATATACAAGGGAAGAATATCAGCAGATCATTTCTAACAAATAAAACAGAAACAATTGTACATTAATGTTTAAAAGGTATAAACAGGGAAAGGAGCAGAATTATGGAAATGGGCAAAGAATTGGCAAAGACATATGATCCACATGGATTGGAGGATCGGATTTACCAAAAATGGTTGGATAAAAAATATTTTCATGCAGAGGTGGATAAGAGTAGAAAACCATTTACAATTGTGATTCCACCCCCAAATATTACAGGGCAACTTCATATGGGGCATGCTCTGGACAACACGATGCAAGATATTTTGATTCGGTTTAAGAGGATGCAAGGCTACAATGCACTCTGGCAGCCTGGAACAGATCATGCGAGTATTGCGACAGAAGTAAAGATTATTGAAAAACTGAAGGAAGAGGGCATTGACAAACAGGATCTGGGACGTGAAAAATTTTTGGAGCGTGCATGGGAGTGGAAGCGTGAGTATGGCGGGCGTATTATCAGTCAGCTCAAGAAAATGGGATCTTCTTGTGACTGGGATCGCGAACGATTCACAATGGATGAAGGATGTAGCCGCGCAGTCACAGAAGTATTTTGCAAGATGCACGAAAAAGGATATATTTATAAGGGATCGCGTATGATTAATTGGTGTCCTGTGTGCAATACATCGATTTCTGATGCAGAAGTTGAGTATGAAGAGCAGGCAGGGCATTTGTGGCATATCAAATATCCAGTACTAAAAGAGGATGGAACAGAGTCAGGAGAATACCTAACCTTTGCGACAACAAGACCTGAGACAATGCTTGGAGATACAGCAGTAGCAATACATCCCGATGATGCTCGGTATACACATCTTCGTGGAAAGAAATTAATGCTACCTCTTATGAATCGTGAAATTCCTGTAGTGGAGGACACATATGTAGACATGGAATTTGGTACAGGTGTGGTGAAAATTACGCCAGCACACGATCCTAATGACTTTGAAGTAGGCAGACGACACCAACTTCCTATCATTAATATTATGAACGATGATGCTACCATCAATGAAAATGGTGGAAAATATGCGGGGATGGATCGCTATGAAGCTAGAAAAGCGATTGTAAAAGAATTAGAGAGCATGGGCCTACTCGACAAGATTGAAGAGTACAGTCACAATGTAGGAACACATGATCGCTGTAAAACTACTGTAGAACCACTTGTGAAACAACAGTGGTTTGTGAAGATGGACGAGTTAATTAAACCTGCGGTGGAGGCTGTAAAAAGTGGCGAAGTCAAACTGATTCCTGAACGGATGGACAAAATTTATTTTAACTGGACAGATAATATTAAAGACTGGTGTATTTCACGTCAGCTCTGGTGGGGGCACAGGATACCCGCATACTATTGCGATCAATGTGGAGAGATTGTGGTGGCAAAAACAGTGCCGCACACCTGCCCTAAATGTGGTGCAAGCCAGTTTACACAAGATCCAGATACACTAGATACATGGTTTTCTTCTGCGCTCTGGCCATTTTCTACACTCGGATGGCCCGACCAAACAGAAGATTTAGAGTATTTTTATCCAACAGATGTGCTAGTGACAGGATATGATATTATCTTTTTCTGGGTGATTCGTATGGTGTTTTCTGGCTATGAGCAGATGAAGAAAAAGCCATTTAAAACAGTGCTTTTTCATGGACTTGTGCGCGATGCGCAAGGTAGAAAGATGTCAAAGTCTCTTGGAAATGGTATTGATCCGCTTGAGATTATCGAGCAGTATGGAGCAGATGCGCTTAGAATGACGTTGGTTACGGGCAACGCTCCTGGAAATGACATGCGTTTTTACTATGAGAAAGTGGAAGCAAATAGGAACTTTGCCAATAAGATTTGGAATGCGTCACGTTTTATTATGATGAATATGGAAGGCAAAGAGGTGACAGGCAAGGACGTTTTACTAGAGCCAGTGGATCGGTGGATACTGTCCAAACTTAACAGTCTTGTCAAAGAAGTGACAGATAATATGGAAAATTTTGAGCTTGGCATTGCGGTTCAAAAGATTTATGATTTTATCTGGGATGAATTTTGTGATTGGTATATTGAGATGGTAAAACCAAGACTGTACAATTCAGAGGATGCTGTTTCACAAAACACAGCACTTTGGACTTTACGGACCGTCTTGCTCGATGCACTGAAACTGCTACATCCATACATGCCTTTTATCACGGAGGAAATCTTTTGTACATTGCAGTCAAAAGAAGAGTCTATTATGGTGTCTAAGTGGCCAGTATTTATGCAGGAGCGTTGTTTTGCAAAGGATGAAAAAGACATTGAGATTATCAAGGAGGCTGTGCGTGGTATTCGAACAGTGCGGACACAAATGAATGTGGCACCTTCAAGAAAAGCACATATATTTGTAGTATCAGATCAAGAGGATATTAGAAATACTTTTGAGGAGGGAAGATTATTTTTTGCATCGCTGGCATATGCTTCTGATGTGACAATACAAAACAACAAGGAAGGTATTGCGGATGATGCGATCTCTGTTGTGATTGCAAATGCTACTATTTATATTCCATTTGCGCAGTTGGTGGATATTGCACAAGAAATTGAGCGTTTACAAAAGGAGAAGAAGCGACTTGACGGCGAGCTTGCACGTGTGAATGGCATGTTGGAAAATGAAAAGTTTATGGCAAAAGCACCCGTGGCAAAGATTGAGGCAGAAAAGGAAAAGTTGACAAAATATGCACAAATGAGACAACAAGTTATAGAACGTCTTGCGCAATTGCAGTAAATAGTGTTACAATAGAGAAGATAGAGTAACAGTTCAGCTTGCATCGCGTATTTTGTTGCGCGTGTATCAGAAAAGGTGTGCATATTGTAATGAGGCCGCCCTATGGCTAAACTGTTATGATACAGGAGGGCGAGGTATGCCTTTTCGGAGGTGAGAGAATGGTTAATGTTAAATCTTATGTCAGAATAACAGAGGACAAAAAAGAAGCATGGCTTTATCTGTGTGCACCGGAAGGCGATGCACAATATGAGAAGTCAGAGATTATGAGTTATCTGCAACATCATAATGTGGTAGCAGGCATCAATGAATCACATGTAGCAGCAATGTGCAAGAAAAAAATATATGAGCGAGAAGTTAAGATTGCAACCAGTGAGAAAGGAGATCCAGGTAGAAGTGGATGGTATGAGTTTTTCTTTAATACAGAGAAACCTAAGCCGGAAGTTCGCAAGGATGGAACAGTGGACTATCGAAGCATGACGCTAGTGCAAAATGTGGAAGAAGGTGCACTGCTTGCATTATATCATCCAGCAGTTCAAGGAAGGCCCGGCAGAGATGTCACAGGCATATTTGAAAAAGCGAATGTGTATAAGGATCTAAGGCCCCTCACAGGCAAGGGAATCAGCAATGAGAAAGATGCTAATCAATATTATGCAACTGTCTCAGGAAAAATTGAATATGATGGTGTCAATAAGCTGTCAGTTGTGAAGGTTTATGAAGTGCATGGTGATTGTGATTATGCAAATAATGCACTTGTGGACTTTAACGGCGATGTCATCATACATGGAAACGTGGAAGTTGGTGTAGTAGTGAAGGCGGGAAAGAGCCTTACTGTAGATGGCGTGGTAGAGTCTGCCAATATCTCTGCTGGAGGCGATGTGTGTCTAAAACGCGGAATGCAGGGAGCAGGCAAGGGAATGATTGAGGCAGGCGGAAATGTCTTTACAGAGTTCTTAGAATATACCAATGTCAAGGCAGGTGGAAGTGTACAGTCCAATGTCATTTTAAATTCAAAGGTTAGTGCGGGGGACACTATCACATTGACTGGCAAAAAAGGATTGATAGCGGGGGGCAGTGTACATGCTGTGATGGGAGTAAGCTGTCAGAATCTAGGCAATCAATCTGAGATTAAAACAGGTATTCATGTGGGAGTTATGCCTGAGATCATGGAGAGGCGTATAGCGATCAACGATCAGTATACAAAGCTTAACCAGGAGTTAGATGATGTAGTGGCAAGTATGGCAAAGATTCTGCGTGTCAGACAACAGACAGGAGAACTTAGCGATCAGCTTCAGGATCGACTTTTAAAACTCAGGGCAAAGAAGGATGAAGTTTTTGCTAAATGTATGGAGGTCAAGAAAGAGGCAGACGCTATCGAAATGACACTGTTAAAGTCGCGTGAGGCAAAAGTAAGAGTCAATGGAACAGTCTATAAGGGAACGATTATAGGAATTGACGATCATTTGCTTGTGGTTAATCGCGACACAAGTTTTATGGAGTATTCCTCACAAAATGGTATTATTGTGGGAACTGTCGTGGTAATATAGAGTACTAAAATATCATGGCAGAGTGACATAGATCGTTTTGGAACAGAAGGGGGCGCAAGAGTGCGGCTCCCTTTTTTCAACAGCTATTATAGAAGGAATTGTGAACGTTGTTTGTGATGATGTTCATCGCCTGGATGTTTTTCTTTAAATGGTATTGATTAGTATATGTATGAGAGATATGATGGATTGATGTGCATGCCAGAGCATGCAAGAGGGATAGGGATGGAAGAAGTTATTGTAGAAAATTATGAGGAAGCAGAGCGTTTTTTGGCTGAGATTCCCAAATTTACCAAAAAAAATTTATTTGAGGAGACAAAAGCTTTTTATGCGTATATACAAAGCTGTGATAAAGGGCAATACAGCGAAACAAATTTAGGAAGTATTATTCATGTAGCGGGTACAAATGGAAAAGGTTCTGTCTGCGCTTTTATGCAACAGATATGTCTAGAAAGCGGATATAAAACAGGGATGTTTACCTCTCCGCATTTGGTGACGACGCGTGAACGTTTTTGTATAGATGGTAAGATAATATCTGAGGAGGCGTTTGTAGAAGCATTTAATTGGCTTACACAAATGTTGTGTGGATATCATAATAAAAAGTACTGTCCAACTTATTTTGAGCGCTTATTTTTTATGGCAGTATATCTTTTTACCAAAGAGAAAGTCGATGTGACCGTCTTAGAGACAGGGCTTGGAGGAAGATTGGATACCACTAATATAATAGCATCACCCACGTTGACAATTATTACGCAAATCGGGTTGGATCATATGGAGTATCTTGGAGATACTATCGAGAAAATTGCAAGTGAGAAAGCAGGTATTATAAAATGTGGAGTGCCTGTCGTTTTTTCGGATAGAAAAATACAAAGTTCTGCGGTTATTCGTAAAAAGGCAACAGAATATGGCTGCAAATGTTATGCTGTGTCGAAAAATGACTATAAAATAAATGAAATTCAGAAAAAATACATTGATTTTTCTGTTGTCAGTCGTTATTATGATTATTGTGGATTTACAGCATATACTACAGCAGTATATCAAGTAGAAAATGCCGCGATAGCAATTCGGGCTTGCGAAATTCTACAAAGAGATAGCAATTTGAAAAAGATTACAATAGATTCCATTCATAAAGGGATCAAAAAAATGCGCTGGGCGGGACGTATGGAAGAGATCGAGCAGAGAATATATATTGATGGCGCGCATAATGAAGATGGTATAGAGGCTTTTGTACAATCTGTTAAAGAAATGACAAAAGTAATGGATGGAAAAAATATAAAATATATATTAATTTTTTCAGTTATGAAAGATAAACAATATGATAGGATGATTGAGATGCTTTGCAATCTTTGTATGATAACAGAGTTTGTTGTCACACATATTCCAGGAGAACGGGGAGCAAAGCTTACAGAATTAAAAGAGAAATTTAGCGAATATACCAATAAAAATATACATATCTACGAAAAAATAGAGGATGCCATAGAGTATAGTATTTTGTCAAGAAAAGATCAAGGTGTGGTCTATATAGTTGGCTCATTATATTTGGCAGGATTTGTAGAAAAATTTTTTGTGGATAAAAGGGCTGGCCGGTGTTTGGAGGAGCGATCATGATAAATTTTGAGGAAGAATTGAAGAAATTTCACCCTAGCCTCGAAGTGGAGGAAATAGAGGATGCCATATATAATCAGGATGTTACCGATCTTGCGGATATGTTGGTTAAATTTGTAAAAGAAGCGAAGGAAGCAAAGAAAGAAAGAACAGAGGAGCAGAAGGATGTTTTGCTATAATTGTGGATGTCTCTTGTCGGAGAAAGATTTTTGTACTGGTTGCGGGATGGATGTGGGCCTATACAAAAAGATCATGTCCGCTGCAAACCGATTCTATAATGAAGCGCTTGACAAAGCGAAGGTAAGAGATCTCTCTGGTGCAGTGACAAGTTTACGACAATGCCTCAAACTCAATAAAAATCATATAGAAGCCAGAAATTTGTTAGGGCTTGTCTACTTTGAGCGCGGTGAGGTTGTAGCTGCTTTGAGTGAGTGGGTCATTAGCAAAAATATCAAGAGCGAAAAGAACATTGCAGACGATTATATTGATAAAGTACAGAGCAATCCAGGCACATTAGATGCCTATAATCAGACAATCAAGAAGTACAATCTAGCTTTGAATTACTGTCAGCAAGACAGTCAGGATTTGGCAATTATACAACTTAAAAAAATTCTGTCTGTAAATCCGAAGTTTGTACAGGCTAGGCAGCTTTTAGCTCTTTTATATATCAACAGTGGAGAGTGGGAGAGAGCAAAGAGAGCTCTTGACAAGGCAATTGCGATTGATGCCAACAATACAATGACACTTCGCTATTTAAAAGAAGTCGAGGAAATGATACCTATACAGGAGGAACAGCATGTCAAGAAAAAGAAGGAGGCAATTGTATATCGCAGTGGAAATGACACTGTTATCCAACCTGTAGGAAAAAAGGAAACTGTAGGTTTCCAGACTCTGCTCAACATTTTGATTGGAGTGGTGATTGGGTTAGGCATCACATGGTTTTTGGTGGTTCCTGCTAAGACGCAGGAAGTACAAGAGCAGGCCAATGCCAAATATAGAGAAATTAGTGAGCAGATGGATAGTAAAACAATGCAGATGAATGAGCTGACTGCTCAGATTGAGGAGTTGACAGGAGAGAGAGCCTCTTTGATAAGTAGCCTAGAAGAGGCGCAGAAAAATGAGACGCTAATCGAAGCAAATACCAACTTGATCGAGGCAGCGTTGATGCGTATGAATGGCACAGGAAATGAGATGGCCATAGCAGATACACTCGAGTTGATTACAGATACCTATCTAGAAAATCAGGCAACAGAGAGTTTTAAGAATTTGTATAGTGCACTGAGAGAGAGTATCGGGACAGTAGTGGCAAAAAATTGTTATAACATTGGCTATGAGGCTTTTAAGGCGCAAGACTATGATACTGCAATAGAGAATCTTGAGCGTGCTGTCAAATACAATGCCTCTAATGGAGAGGCGCTCTATAATTTGGGGAATGCTTACAATAAAAAAGGAGAGACACAAAAGGCGCTAAAGATTTATGAGCAGGTGATTGAACAGTTTCCGAATACAGAGAAAGCTAGGAAATCTAAGATTTATATCAAGGAGATTAATGGAGAATAGAAAAAACTAAGCAACTCTAAGGCACCAAAAAACGGTGCCAAAGACTTGCTAAGTTTTTAGGAAGAACGCCAAGATGTCGTTCTTCCACGCATAGAATGGGTGAAGGTGCTAAAAACGAAGGGGTATTATTGATAGAATTTAAAATAGGCTACGAAGGAGAACATACCAAAAGAGGTGGGTTCTCCTTTTATGTTGTACAACCCTATACAAAGGAACTGTGTTGAAGTTGAAGTGGTAAACTAAAATTGGACACGGAGGGGGTGGAAATTAGACAGCAAAAA
>CAJUHQ010000049.1 GCA_910586095.1 uncultured Lachnospiraceae bacterium
AGATACATGTGTTCCTTCCCAACTCAATCCATTCTGAGCACGAAAATACTCTGACGCATCATGGTTTACAGCATTTCCTGTAAGATTTTCACTATCGGCAATCGCATTAGGAACACTGACATAATCGTGCGGCGCACTGCTACTTCCATTCCCTCTGCCCTGTCCATCTTGACCACCCTGACCTCCTTGACCATCTTGGCCACCTTGTCCATCTTGACCACTTTGGCCTCCTTGACCATTTTGACCGCCTTGGCCTCCTTGACCATTTTGGCCGCCTTGGCCATCTTGACCTCCCTGACCATTTTGGCCGCCTTGACCACTCTGTCCCCCTTGGCCGCCTTGACCTCCTTGATTGGGAGTAGAACCATTTCCTTGCGCCAATTGTTTTCCACTCATCTTTTGCAATTGTTCTGCCATTGCTTTCATGGATTCTGGCGTATTTATAGAAACAGTTGCTCCATTTTGTATATTTTGGGCTAACTGCTCCAACTGACTGCTAATATCTCCATATTTATATTGTAACCGATCAGATGCTGCTGCAAACATTTGTTCAGAAGTTGCTTGCTGATACTCTGTTCTAGATGATTGTAAGCTCTCTATCATTTCTTGGAGGATAGCCTGTTGCTCCTGTGTCAGTTCCTCCTGTTTTAGTTGTTCTAATGCCTCTACAATTTCTTCTATTTCCTTATCCTTTTTGTGTACTTCCTCCTCCAAACTATGCAGTTGGCTAGCACGCTCCTTCACTGCTGAAGGCATCAAAGTCAATCCTGTCAAAAGAACCAACAATCCAATCAAAACCATTACCTTTTTACGCGCAGGAAACAGCGGAATCCGAATCCACTCCCAATGAGAGCGGAGCTGTTTGATCGCATCTTCGCGCTGCAACGCAATCAATGGTCCTTTGTGTGACCAATGTTCATATGCTGTGACAATCCGCTCATCAAATCCAAAACGATCCATCACAAGTGCTGTCTGTCCCATGTCCATTCGTTTTATATAAGCTATCACAAGCGCTGTCAACAAAGCGCATAGCAATGCTAACACCATATAAAGATTCGCGTAGTAAAAGGGCACCACGAACGCTACAGCCTGAAATAAAATACCTACTCCCGCACCGACACACAGTCCAAATACACTCTTTTCTAAAGTCTTTGCAACATTCAGTCTACAGCGACATAATCGTATCAACTCCAAAAATCCTTTTTCTTCCATCCCATACCCCAATCTCTCCATAAAATTTCTCCCACATCTCTTCTAAACGTCGCTATCACCATCAATAAAAGTATGTGTTTAGAAACTTTTACATACTGCATTTACTCTTCTTAGAGTCCCTTCTTTTTCTTTGATCTTTTATAAGAGTATGTGTTCATTGGATTTACTTTCCACGCCGCCACAAGCATAAACAAAATCGACATTCCCAAAATGCAGATCGCGGACGTAAATATCCATACTTTCCCCTGAGAAAGATAATAGGTCACAAATCCAACGTCATCTCTATAAAACATAAAACCTTCCCCCCCAAAAGCAGACTCTCCTCTCATAATAAGCAGAAAAAATTCTTCAAAAAAGACAATGGGATTGAACAATAAAAATAGCAATGATTCTCCCGCCGAATATACATCTAAAAGGCTTCTAATCAGAGCTGGTAGAAATGTTAGAAAAAAAATTATAAAATAAAATACAAAAGACAACACTACTGCTGTAATTGATTTGCGACAAAATGATGAGCATAGAATCCCAATACTTCCCGAAAACACAGAAAAAAGAATGACTGCAAGCACAAAGTAGAACAGATTGATCCAACCTAGACCACCCACCACAAAAGCCAACGCCATAACAGGCATCCCTGCCACCACAAAAAACAAAATACGCAGTACTGCTGAAACTACCTTCCCAAAAACAATCGAAAAAGGTGACATGCATGTCGTTAGCATAATGTCAAATGTCTGTCGTTCTTTTTCTCCTGAGATTGACGACGCTGTGATAATTGGCACAATTAAACCAATAATGCATATTTGAGCCGCCGCCAGAGACGGAAATAAGTAAATAAAGCTGCTGTAGATATTTCCATCGCTATAAATACTATCATTTGCCATCTCAATAAGAGCCAACGCCAACAAAAATATCATTGTCAACACTGCCTCATAAGCAAATAAGCCCCAACTTAAACGCATACTGCGGGCTGTCACCTGCAAATCCTTCTTCACAATAGGGTTCAATCGCAATTTCATTGTGCATTTCCTCCTGTCAACTGCATAAACAGCGATTCCAAACTTCCCTCTTCTCTGTAAAAGTCTGTCAAAATCACCTGGTTTTGAATCAGTCGTCCAATCAGCTCACTGATTTGTTCATCTGTTCCATTATTTGAAATAATAATCTCATTCTCCAGAACCGACTCTACTACTACTCCTGCCTGTTCTCTCAAGGTGCGCACAGCCGTTTCCTTATCGGAAATAACACGGATATGAATTCGTTTGCCTCCTGTAAGTTGTTGCATAATATCTTCAATGCGTCCTGCTGTGATTAGATGTCCACGATTCATGATCCCAATACTATTGCACATTTCCGAAAGCTCTGAGAGAATATGTGAACTAATTACAATGGTCTTACCCATAGAATGAAGATTTTTAAGAAGCTCTTTCATCTCTACACGCGCTCTGGGGTCTAAACCTGAGTTAGGTTCATCCAAAATCAAAAGTTTTGGATTGTGAAGCAGTGCCCGCGCCACACATAGGCGCTGTTTCATTCCACGCGAAAGTGTATCTACATAGACCTCCTTCTTATCCACAAGATTAACCAACTCCAATAGATCATCTGTCAACTTTGCAATATCACGTGAATTCATCCGATACATGGAACCATATAAATCCATATATTCGCGCACCTTCAGATTGTCATACACCCCAAAAAAATCTGGCACATATCCAATCTGACGTTTCATTTTATTGCTTCCTACAGGAGCAGCAGTATTGCCAATGCGCACAGTTCCACTAGTCGCCCTAAGCAGACCACATACAATACGGATGGTGGTTGTTTTTCCTGCACCATTAGGCCCTACAAATCCAAACAAATCTCCTTCAGGAATGTGCAAAGTCAACTGATTGACCGCTGTAAAATTCCCATAATTTTTTGTTAATTTATTAATGTGTAACATACTAATTAACCGCGCTCCCTTCCCAACCTGTGAATGATGTGTGTATCTATACACATACATACTAATCATCCATGCAAAGACAAATTCCCATCTGCCCGCTTTAGTGGACACTCAAATCCAGATATACCCTTTTTACTCATCCTTCCATATGCTACTGAATAACAAAAAGGCAACCATACGATTCTTCATTGCAGCGGCTTTCGACTACCTTCTCCCAATCCTTTGTCACGCCAATCACTACGACTGCTGTAGGATCTTCTTTTGTGTATACAGAACATATTCCTATTCCAAGCGCAGAAACTAGATCAGTATCTTTCTTTTTCTCATAGGCATCACTCATAAAATCATCCCAATAAGAAGCGATTCCATAGTAACCATTCCAACCATATGCCAACTGAGCTGTTGCTAAATCGCATGTTTCTCCTTTGTTTAAGTTTGTATAGACATATAGTTCATTGTACGCTATCACTGCAAAATATGGAAAATCCCAATCTGTTTCATTGACAATCGTTCCGCCGCCAAATCCCTTACCGCCATCTTGACGCTCTACAATATCCTGTACTACAATAGTGCCTTGTGCTGCCTTTTTGGTTCCACTTGCCACAAAATAGCAGTCCTCAAAACTAGCAGAGGGCTTGAGCCCAAAGAAAACACGATCCCCTTCTTTCCTAATATGATAATAATATGGCTCTGCTTGTGGATCGTAATACCTATAACTAACTCCCTCTACAGGTCCCGCATACTCATATCCTTGTGTCAAACACAGCTCCCACTCTTTGCGATCTGCATTGTAACAGCGCATATATGTTTTGCTATCTCCCGCTCCAGAAAGATTTTCAACTGTCACAGAATACACGCTCGTATCCTCTATCTCAAAACCTCTTCCTGCCCAATATACCAAAAGGATTGTCACCAGCACTGTCATAGGCACGGCCATCCAATAAAAATCTCTTTTTTTCACAAAACGCAAAATTAAGTACAACACAGGTCCTACAAAAATTACATACAATATAATAATCCACTTTAATATATCAAAGTCCAAACGACTACTACTATTGCCAAATGTTCGAAATGCTCTGTGAAGTATACTTAGATTTTTATCTTCGTAAGAAGTATATCGTGAATTGCTAGTTGTCATGATCTGATCTAAAACATATGATACAGATGTTTGCTTTTTACTCTCTGCCCAATTCAGTGAATCCAACTCCGACAGTGAATAGGGTAATACTCCGACCGCACCATTTCCCCATGAATACGTCCAAACTTGTGTGTCATCTTCCACATAATACCGATGGGTTACGTCCTGAAGCTCTGCTAAAGCCAACTCTGACAATATTATATCTACATCTGTATCAATATTGGTTTCATTCGCCTCGTTGACTTTTGTACATTCAATCTTTAAATTCTCTAATCCGCTCAAAGTGTCCTCAGCATATGTTCCTGTTCCAACCAGTAAAACACCTCCTGTGTCTATCCAGCGCTCTATCTGTTCTATCACCTCATCTGACAAAACACTAGTATTAAAGTGATCGATCACAAGAATTGTCAAGGTATCTAGCAACTCTGACAGATTATCTTGATTTAACTGTGTCAGCTTAATCGGCAAATACTTACCATTGTAGTAAACTTCCTCTCCGCCTAAATCCAAATAGGTAAGCACAGAATCACTTAAAATTCCCATCTGAAATGCATCTGCCTGCATATCAAAAAAATCCCAAAATTCCTTTACTTTGACCACATGCGAATCATTGTCTAGCAATGTTATTTTGATGCCTGGTTTCCAATGCATACTATTGGTTATACTTTCTTTAGGCATTTTGACCACGAATTGTTTTATGCTACCTTGCGGCAAAGAAAGTTCTGTATCATAAGCACACTCTCCATATCCATAACTATCATTGATTAATCTTAATCGTGCAACACCTTCCCAATCTTGTCCCGTATTCTCCACTGTCACACGGATATCATATGTATAATTTGCTGACGGTAACATCTGTATCTCAATTTCAAATACTTGATTTTCCTCGTCAGCATAGACTAGTCGATTCATCCCACCTGGACATACGCAAAAAAATATAAGAATTAAAATCCCAAAAATAATCCGTCTTTTTATATGCCTTTTCATTTTATCCTCCATGCCGCTTTAGCGGCTCAAATAGATATGAAACTTAATACTTCTTAGGCAGTGTCTTTTGCTGCCTTAGAAATATATTTCACATTAACTCCCATCTGCCCGCTTCTGCGGGCCTACAAATCAAGATGTGTGAAATTTTATATTTCACATTAACTCCCATCTGCCCGCTTCGCGGGCGTACAAATCAAGATGTGTGAAATTTTATATTTCACACGAACTCCCATCACTCTTTATCTTTTGAATTTTTGTTCAATCTATCGACATTATATCATTTGCTAACAAAAAATTCCATGAAAACTTTTAATTGTCCAAAGTCCTCTTACAACAATCCAACCATTCATTAGTCAAAAATGAAACACTGAAACACAAATTGACATCTAGTAAATGTCATTCTTCGTATATAGATCCCGTAAACTGGTTACACTGGCAATCAGTTCATGTCAATGTCTTGGAATGTTATCCCAAATCGAAAGCCACCTAAAATATGAATCCTGGTGGTTTTCATATAACTATGGAGGTTTTGTATGTTCAAAAACAAAAATGGTGCTTCAAACAATCTCTGCGGCAAGAATGTATGCAAATTTAGATGCGCCAATTTTCCTGGATTATCACAACGAATGTTGGCGAACCGTCTGCAACTTGCGGGGCTAGATGTGGATAAAAATGCAGTACAGCGTATCGAGAGTGGTCAGCGCTTTGTCACAGACATTGAGCTAGTTGCTCTGTCTAGAATTCTCCATGTATCACCGGAGGAACTTTTAGAACAATAAGTATACAAATAAGGCTATAAAAGTCTCTGTGACATTCTCTGAATGTCATTATTTACAAAAAAATCCTCTATACTGAGTACAACTCTTTCATGTAAACTCTAAAAGGATGATTAGTCATGTTTAAAAATAAAAACGCTTCTTCAAACAATCTTTGTGGTAAAAACGTGCGCAAATTTAGACTTCAAAATTTTCCTGGCTTCTCACAGCGAATGTTGGCAGACAGCTTGCAACTTGAGGGGATTGATTTAGACAAAAATGCAGTACAGCGTATCGAGAGTGGTCAACGCTTTGTCACAGATATTGAATTAGTTGCTCTATCTAGATTGCTTCATGTGACTTTAGAAGAATTGGTATCAGAGTGAATTGGTTAATAGTGCATAGATCTCTATCTTATTTTAATTTATATGGATTCCATAATGCTTTGAGGCTGTTGTAAAATGGCGTATGTACACAATATATGGTATGGATCTCTGAGATATCTTAACCCTATATTGTGGGATTACCGAATTTTGCAACAGCCTCGTCATCACATTATGATATGCGCCAATAAAAACAATTTTTATCTACGCCCTATCTTGAGTCATAGCGTTTCAAAACTGTTATCTAAAATCCTTAAAAGGTAAATAACAGCCCTTTTTCTTGTCTGGCTGCCTCCTCATAGATACCACATAGATCCTCATAGGCTTCTATCCATTCATCCTGCTCTACATCATACAATAAATCTTCTGTTTCTACTTCTACTGTCTCTATTTCCTCTTTGTTTTCCAGCAATTTATTGCGAATTGCTAAAACTTCCTCCTGTTCGATCAATCCTAGCCCCATTGCGCCTGGATCTACTTGAACATCTTCTATTTTTATCTCTTTTCCCAAGACAACAACCTGTGGATCTTCAAATACATCCAACGCTACAATCGCCTCATTGACTGCATCCCACAAATAGCCCAACCCAATTTCATCTTCCACATCATAGCAGGCTGTCAGCATAATATCAAAGTATTCCTGAAGAGTAGGTGCGTCAAACTCCTCCTCCCAATTTTCGTCTAATGTCTCTCCTGTATAGGGGGATTGTAATTGACTATAATGTTCACAGATATATTGTCTTGCAACTTCATGATCTGCAATGCTATCTTTCATGACAGGCTCAATCTTTGTGTGAAATGTTTTGGTGTCAAACACAAACGCTTTATGTTCCATACTCATAACTGTTCCTCCGTTACCTCCCAAAATTGTAGTGCCTTTTTGTAGGCTCTTTTTGCATCGCCGCCTACCTTACCTTTTAGACTTCTCAACAACTCAAGGCCGTATAATTTTTGCATCCCTATCGTTGTCAGTGCGATCAATTCCTTGATATCATTTGATACTTTGTATGCCAAAATCTCATGAATAACTTCAACTACCTCTACACTTGCCTCCTCGCTCATCTGTCTCATAACCTCTGTTTCTTCACTAGCTATCCATAAACTCTCTAACGCGAAATAAACAAATTCATTCCAATCGGATTTGCTTACCTTTTTGATTCGCTTTGTATCCTTATTCAGAAATTCCCTGATAATAGTACTTATTAGGCGAATATCCTCTTCTTTGTAATCATACCCTTGACTATAATAAAAAAGTATACTATATTTTACAATATCTCTTCCCTCCTCCGACAAAAAATATTGTACAATGCCGGAAGGTCCTTTTTCTATTCTAATAATTATTGCTGTCAAAACTGCCTTTTCACTTGGCTCTTTCTCAAAGTCTGACGAATCGATACTGTTGTCTTTCTCTTTTAATGCCTCTAGTCCTTTCATACCATTTAAATTAAAAATACTTTGTGCGGCATCTAGACGTATATAGCGCTGTTCATAATAAAGAACAGGATACAAATACTCCAAGTACTTCTCATTATGCGTCTTTCCCATCGCCTGTACAATCGCTCTTGGCAACGGTTGTCCTGATTGTATACTTTGTTCAATATCAGCATCATCGACAATAGTTGCTGCGTTATTGTCATTTAATACATTATATTTCATATCTATATCTCCCTTATTGTGTATGTTGTAGACAATATGTTAAGGCTGCAAAAAGCAGCCTTAACTATTTGTTCCTCTACTCTACCAGAATCACTTTGGTTGGTTGTATAGGGGTTTGAGTAGGGTTGTATCGGTCAAAGTCAGATGGATTGTACACTTCTATTTTGGTAGTAGCGCCTGTCTTGGGATCATATCGCTCGATTTGAATTTCATTTGGCGCAACACCATACTTTTCCTTATAGGCTTCAACAAATCGCCCTACTTCTTGGTAGTCCTTTCCTATTGGTCTGCCATCAGGCTTATCATCTATAATAATACCACCTTTGTCTGGTCCTTTTACTGCATCTGGCATTGCCGCTTGCTGCTTTATTGATTCTTTTTGATTTTTCTTAGTAACGGTTCTAGGTACTTGTATATCATTTCCATTGGCATCTTTTAACCGTTCATTGACAGAATCATACTCACCACTCTTCCTTCTTTCTTCTGCCTTTTGTGCATGAACTTTCTTGCCGATCGCAGTCGCAGACGTCTCACCGTTTTTCTTTCCTTTTTGATTTTGAGCTGTCTTCTTTGTGTTGGCCTGACCTTTGAGTTTATTCGCTGATGATTGACAACTATATCCACTTGGGTCCATGTAGAAAACGGGATTATTGGCACAGTATGCATATAAGTTTAGCCCGTCTCCCCAGTATGTATCCTCCTGTATAAAACGTCCGATGACAGGATTATAGTACCTCGCACGCAGATAATATTGTTGGCTTATCGCATCAAATTGTTGGCCATTATACTTAAAGCGGTTTGCAACCTCCTCTTCACATATGGTCTGATTGCCCCATGCATCATATTCATAGCGGTTGCAAATCTTGTCCGCCTCACAGTCCACTATATGCGTAATGCTCGACAGTTCGTCTGATGCATAATGATAGTACGTCTTTGCACTTTCTGCATCTGAAGCGATCAAGATGTTGGCACGAATATAGCGAATGGTATCCTGACTGCTCTGTTCTACCACAATCTCATCATTGCGGAAGATAAAGGATACCAGCCTTCCATTCTCCTCCATCTCATGACGCAGCCCCTCTGCATCATAACGGTTTATCTGAATGTTGCCGTCAAATGTCTCTATCTTTGTTGTGCGATTCAAGGCGTCATACTCATATTGTGCCCGATGATCTTTCAAGAGATTGCCTGCTTTGTCATATTCATAGGATGTAGATATCCCATCCTTCGTGTAGGTAATCAGCTGGTTGCGCCGATCATACTGATACAACTCTTCTGACTGATGATACAGCCGCCTTGTACGATTGCCTGCCTTGTCATAGAAAAGCTCCTCTGTCGCATTTGGATACTCTACTTTTGCTAGACGTTTCATATTATCGTAACTGTACTTTATTGTACCATGCTTTTGGATTTTTTCCAATCGATTTCCATTGCCATCATAAGTATATTGATTATCAGTTAGCACTTCTGTACCAAATAGAGTCTTTAAGTGAGTCAGATTACGGTCAGCATCATAGTCGTATCGTGTATACAAGTTTCCACAATGCAATCCTTTTATAGTAGCATCTACATTGTACTCATATGATGCAATCTTAGTGCCATTGTCCCATACCTCTGTAACATGATCTGACAGATCATAATGATAAGTAGTCATTTTACCTGTCACATCTGTCTGATGCTCTACATTACCATTGAGATCATACTGGAAAGATAGTAAAGTCTTGCCACTTGCTTTTTTCTCTATGAGCCTCTCTAGTGCATCATATGTATAACTATAGCGCATCCCTTCGGAAACAGCCGACTTTAGTAAGCCCTCTGGCGTATACTCATAGCTTTGGCACGATTCTTGTCCATCTAGTTTCTTTGCGTAGCGCCCTGTCAGACTGTCGTATATATTATAATCATAACGAATAGTAGTGCCATTGCGGTCTATTCTTCTACACATACGCTCTTCCTGATCGTAATAATACATTTCCTGGCTGCCCATAGGATCGGTTCTTGTGGCCATCTTATTAATACTATTGTATTCATATGTTGTAGTATGTCCCTCTCCATCTATTGAACTTGTCAGATTTCCTGCATAATCATATCTATAAAACTCACTGCTGCCGTCTGCCCGATGGATTTGTGTGATTCGTCCCCACTTGTCGAGACTGTACTTTGTATGATTGCCTGCGCCGTCTATAATGCCTATCATATTGCCCATTGCATCATATTCATACCGCTGGCTTGCCTTTCCTTTTGTGACTATTTGTGTCCTTCTACCACCCAAATCATACTGAATATCTGCGCCGCTTCCCATACCATCTCTTGTATGGAGAAGATTTCCCTGAACATCATATGTATTAAGTTCCTGTATGGTACCATCTGCCCTCACTACTGTGAGCACATTTCCCTTTGCATCATAGGTGTATTGAAGTCCTTTGCCATTCTCTCCTGCACGCGCATACTCTTTTGGACGGATCACTTTGGATAAATACCCATCTAGATTGTAGAACTGTCTTGTGACACTTCCATCACGTTCTACGCGCTTGATCTCATGATTCATAAGGTCATATTCTATTTGTGTCTTACGCCCCAAATTATCTGTAATACTCACTAGATTTCCCATTTTGTCGTAGGACAACCGTGTAGTATTATCAATGCCTCCTGCCTTGTCTACATGGCGTTCCATAATCAAGCGATCTGCCTTGTCATACGCTCGCAGAATCTGTGCTCCTGTCGGAAGGCTGACTTTGGTATTGTTGCCGTTCTTGTCATACTCATACTTCACTGACACGCTACCTCTACCACAGCCCTCCTTATCTGCGGTACGGTTTAGCTCTACAAGCCTTCCGCCTGCGTCATATGTATAACGGAATATCTGTTCTGTATGGTCATTAATTTTGCGCTTCTCAAAAATGCGCCGATTATTTGCATCATATCGGTATTCAAGTACTGCGCCTGTACAATCACTGATTTTAACCAGCCTATCATCTGCATCATATGTATAATCAATGGTATGGACAATCCCACTTTCGCTGTCTATTGTCTGATATTCACAGAACTGTCGTTCCTGTATGCGATTTCCTTCCTTATCATATTTATATTTTGTCAACTGATAGAGTACAGTTCCATCCTGTTCACATACTGGAATCCTGCTCTCCATAAGCCAGCCTAGATAATTATAAGAATATAAGGTACCAATGCGCTCTTCATCAGTATCCCCTGTAGCAATCCCCTGTGCATGAATGGCTTTGACCACATTGCCATGAAGATCATAGACATATCGTTTAAATACTGTCTGGTCAGGAGCTGTCTCCTGCACAATTCTTCCCATACTGTCATACTCATATGTACATCCTGCCCCACTGTCTGCAACTTTATCATACTGTGAAGGCATGCATATTTTTATGAGATTTCCCATTGGATCATACCATTTGCGCATCACACCGCCATTGGGATAACACTCGGCTATATTGTTGTCGTACTCATCATATGTATAAGTAATGCCTTTTCCATCATTAGTTTGGCTGTCATATGCATTGGGACTAATTTCCTTGATAACATTGCCTTCCCCGTCTCTATGTACGGCATACACTGCGCCTGTACAGTCTATTCGTGCCATTCTGCGGTGGAACGCATCATTTTTATAAATTTCCTTTGTCTCACTCGCATCCTCTGGCGCATGATGATTGGGGCGAACAAGCCCTATCAAATCAGACACACGGTCATACAGATACCGAGTCGTATTGCCCAGCGGATCAGTTTTCATACTTAGGATATCAAAACTATTGTAGGCATAGACAGAGGTCCCATCTGCGTTTGTGACAGACACACATCTGCCTGCATTGTCAAGCTGGTATTGATATGTACTGCCGCCTGGTGTTGTAAACGCCGTTGATTCCCAAAAGCTACTGTCATACTTATATGTTTCTTTGTGACCATTGGCATCTGTAAAAGTAATAACTCTACCATAGCGATCATACTCATATGTATTGCTTCTGCTGATAGATGCATCAATCTGCTCCACTCTTTTAATCAGATTTCCATTTTTGTCATATGTATATTGAATGTTGGTGCCACCATTGTCCCACATGTGCAGACAATTGCCAGCGGTATCATACTCATAAGAAATAATCAGTCCATTTGAACATTCCTCTGTGAGCAGATGACTGTATTCATCATAGACACGACGAGTTTCATTTCCATTTCGATCCTTTTGCCATACAATATTTTCCCACTCATCATAGCCACGCTCCTGTGTTGTGCCATCCTGATAGCGTGTACAAATAAGTTGCCTGTTTCGATTGTAGGTGTATTGTATTGTCCGATTGCTCTTTGGCATCAGATATGCATTTGCCCTGTCATCATCATTGTAAAGCATGACATACTCTTGTCCATCATATAACATTTGCCTTGTGACGCGTCCTTCTTTGTCATACTCATTATGGACATATGTAATACCATTGGCATCTGTAATGTCTGTCACTCTGCCCTCACCATCATAGGCATACTTTTCTACGCCTCCTGTCACCATTTCCACTTCTGTGAGAACTTCTCCTTCATAATGATAGGACACTTTACGCCCGAGACAATCTTGTATTGATACAATATGATTGCCCTTCCACACAAAATCAAGATACTGACCACTAGCAAATGAAATCCTACTCAGAGTGTTACCTGTATAGTAATAAACCCTTCGATTGCCGCTGCGATCTGTTTCTTGCATCAACAATCCCTGAGTATTATACAGTCTTGTGTGTCCTGTTTCAGCTTCTGTCAACAAATACCCATCTTCCTGTGCACACAGTGCAATACGTTTTGTTCCTCCTCTGCGATTCCTATATCCATGTTCTGTCTTTAAGAATGTCTCTGTATGATTATCTGGCAGTACTACCTCCACTCTGTCATCATAAATATATGCTGTACTAAACAAACTCAATGTCCAGCCGCGCCCAATGGGAGAATCATCCGCTGCAAGCAAAGACTCATACGTTCGCTCTACTGCATAGACATCACAGATATCATTGATAAGAAAGTCACATTGCTCGATCAAGTAACTTCCCGTAACCATATCGATTGGCTCTCCATTCTTACAACGCGTATCTGTGCGTTCATTCTGTTTCGCACGTTTTCTTTCATTCACCATTTTGGTAGCATTTTTTGTTGTATTTTTGGCATTGTTCTGTTTTGGTCTTCTGCCCCTAGCCAATCTTGCTTGAGCGCCTGCTGACGCTGCTTGCAGCATATTCATGACATCTTGCCGACATTCTGGATCATCCCAGTCAAATGTTCCATCTACCATCGCGGAGCCTACATCCCATGCCGACATTCCCGCTTTGAGTACTATATTCACATTTGTCGCACCTGTGGCCAGCACTTTGACCGCTTTGGCAGCAGCAGAAAATTTCTTAAGTACTCTAGAACCTTTCACCACTGCTGATACAGCCGCCTTTCCTATTGCCACCGCAGAATTGGCTCCTGGTATCAGGGACAATGCTGCCATTCCTGCTGACATTGCTGCTCCCACATAATCTCCTCTCGCCAATGATATCCCTGCATTGATTAAGTTGGCCGCTGTTGCCAAACCTGGTATGGGAAGCGCCCCTACAATATCCAATGCAATCTGTGCCACATCCAAAATCATATCAAACCAGGAAGGTGCTGCAAAGGACTTTGAACGATCCGTTCCGAGCGTTCTGAATTTGCCTGCCTTGATCTGTATGATTCCCTTAGAAAATGCAATGCTTGAGCTTCCTACATTTAGTACAAGAGTCTCTAGTGAATAAATATCAATCTTACCATCTTTGTAGCCTTCATCTTGTGCAGCGCCTTCTTCTTCTGAACCTCCAATTCTTCCTGCCAGTTCTTCAACTGTATCAATCAACTGTAAGGGAGCAGTAATATAGTCCGTAACATTTTGTTTTAATTTTTCAAAGATTCCTGCCTTTGTGCCTGGTGCTGCTCCAAAGTCTGGTATTCCTGCCCCTGTAATATACTTTGTGTTTCCAACAGTATACATTTGCTCAAAGGTTGATTTAATGGAATCCATGCCTTTAAAGTCGTCGCCTACAGACTGTATTGTTATATTTCCGCCGTCTGTTGTCTGAAGCCGGATCTCATTGGTGCTTTGTATTGTGATCCCCATCTCATCATTAAATGTTATTAGGGCTTGATCTCCACCTTTTCCGTCGTACTCAGCTCTGTTTCCTATCAATTCTACGCTTTTTTCACCAAATTTTATCATGCGGTTATTGGCTGTGAGCATTTTGTCCTGATATCTTGCAAAATCTGGACTTTCATTGACATGTTTGCTTCCCAGACACACAATCTTGTCACTGTCACCTGTCTCGTAGTACACAAAAACTGTATCACCTACATCTGGCATGGTGTAAAAATAATTATTGATTGCATGTGCGTAGGGAACCCATCTTGGCTCATCTTGTTTTGAACCAAAATCCACCTTCACATTGGTTTTGTCAATCTCAAGTACAGTTCCTGTGAGAATACTAGAGTGCTTTTCTGTTCCCATCTTCTGTTCTGCTGAAGGACCAATCCCTTCCTCATTTGCCAGTGTAATCTCATTTTGTACAAGTCCGCGCCTACAAGTTATCACACTCTTTATAACTGTTTGTGTTCTATTTTGCCAATTGACTGCATAGCCAACGCCAATTGTAAGATCACTCACCACTAGAATGGTGTTTTCATATTCAAACACAGAGACATCTGGCTGAATATTTTTTTGAAGTGCTCGTACCTTATCTACATCGCGCTTGATAGACTCGCTTAGCACCATTCCAATTTCTTTTTTCTGGAATGGCAAATTGCCGACATGAATATGGCTGCCAGAAGTCTTACTATTTACAAAAAACTGTTTTTGATATTGATTTGCAATACGCCTGCCAAATACCCAATCTGTCTCATCTTTTTGGGAGAGCATCTCCGCTACCACAAACGATCCTAATCCTGGTTCAAAATCAACAATAGATTGTTGCCCTATTCCCTGTGTCAGTACTTGTTCCATTGTTTTGGATAGTCCCTGAAATGTGTGAGAACGTTTTTCTTTGTCTGTCTGTACCGTCGCTGTCATTGCATGAAGTTCTACTTCCGTATACTCATTTTCATAAAACAGATTCATATTTGTGCAGATACCACAAAATACAGTTTCTCCCTCAATCGTCGATAACTTTACTTGTGTCCCTTGTTGACGTGCTACTTCCGATGCTTGAATCTCACCACCTGAAACAAAACGCACTGTCATCGTTGCATGTTCATTTACTGCTTCTCTAATTTGTACATCCTTGATATAACGCACATTAAGTCCCGTTTGTACAATCAGTTTTCCTAATTCCATCTGTTCATCTTTTGATGCCATCTATGCCACCTCCAGTTTTTTCAACCCAATGCCATAGAGTCTCCTGCGCAGGATACTCTCAGCCACTGTCATTGACACAACTACCTTGTACTCTAGACAGTCTGACAATCTAAACACATGCATATTTCCAATCATTCTGTTATCTAAAATAAGCGTAGCGATTGACCCATTATCGTTTATGATACTGCTACTATGAAGAGCATTTATTTCCGGAAATTGCGGCACCCAATACAATGGATAGTCTTCCCTTTCCTTTGATGTAGAAAACACTTGTACCCCCTTAAATACAATCTCCTTATCATACATAGCAATTAATCTCTTAAGCTTGTCCGATATCATAAAAGTAGGATCTGTCAAAATATCACAGGGTTCTTCACTCTCACTACCGCTGTAATATGCAACCTTCATTTTGTCGAGTGCCTCAAAGTCTTTCTGTCTCATAGCATAACAATATACATCCTTATCAAGCCCCATCACTGCAATAGGATTCTCTACTTTGGGGCTTTGGAATAATTCAAAGTATTTCATCCTATGCCTCCTCATCCATTGGTGTTTTTTCCTTTTTGTTCCATTTGTCAAATCCTGATTCCGAAGTGGTACTATCCTCTATAATCACCTGTTCTGCGTCACAATTTTCCACAAGACATCCAACAAAAGCACACGCTTTGCAGCTCAGCCCTTGAAAACTACAATCATAGAACTCTGCTGGTTCAAAGTACTCTAACTGATTCTGATTAGCGCTCATTTCGTCAAAAATTGTTTCCTCAAAGACTGTCTGTTGAAAGATACAGTTCACAAATATACTTCCTGTCATTTTGGTATTTTTTACTGTCATTCTTTCAAAAACACACCCGTCAAACATACAATCATGCATCACACATTCCTCTATCCTGCTATCTTTAAAAGTACAATCCTTAAAGGAAGATTGACTCAAATCCAAGTTGCAAAATATTTTATCTTCATAGTAAACTGCAAGAAATTTGCGAAATTTTAAATTGGTACTTCGATCGCAATTAAAGATATCTACTATAGGCAATATGGCATATAGAGTCTTTTGCCAGTCCATATATTCCCCAATCTGTATCAAAAAAGTAGGCATCTTTTTAACCTTTGCAAGTGTTCTAAAATCAATCATATTTTCTATAAAATACTTAAAACGCAACGCAAAATAATACAAAAGACTTCTTATCGCTCGCAGTTTAAAAACCTCGATCTGTGCTGCTCTAATATAGTAGCGAATTCCCTTTTCTTGTATGCATTTTTCCAATTTTGTTGTCAATGCTTTTACTTCTACTATAATCCAGTCTGCTGGAAGATACTCTGTAAGCATACTTTCCTCTGTCACACGACCAAACTCTCCATAACTATCAATCTGAAATTTTGGCTGTGTATCCTCCAACGACGTATACAGAAACGAGATATCAATTTCTCCTACTGGATCAATCAAATCATTTTCCTGTAAAGTGACCAGATGTGTCATATACTGCTTTAGCGCCTTTTTCCATGTCTCTGTTATCGTATCCTGATGTTGTTCAAAGTGTTTGATTGTAGCTTTTGCAAAGTCCGCAAACAGAATGGGATAAGTCTCTTGTTCAAACATTTGTATCCGTGTCTGTTCCATATATGCCTCCTAGTTGATTAGCACTTCGCTCGCCGCCAACGTTGCAGTATTTTTATCAAGATCTATGTAGGCTTCCTCTGTTCCAATAATGATCTCATTTTTAGCCACAATATGTACTTCATTATCCGCACATATACTAACTTTTGTGTCAGACATTACATTAATTTCTTTATCAGAGTATATTTCTACTCCCTTTTCATCTGTTAAGTTAATATAAATCTTTCCCGCTTTTCCGATGACATATAACCCTTCATCTGTGAGCAAAATTTCCTTTCCGCCTGGCGCTTTCCAGCTCTTATGCTTTGGATCTTTAGGCGCTTCTGTAAAAACTGTGCTAGCAGCAAACGCGTCCGCCTCCTCTCCTGATGGAAAGAAAACTCGAACCTCATCTCCTACTTCGGGCATACAGTACCACCCACTTCCGTCACTCGATGAATAAGCCGTCGAGAATGGAAACCACCAGTCTCCACCAGTATCACTGTCATCATCAATCTCCTTGAAATTAACTTTCACTTTATCCTTATTAACTTCCTTCACGGTTCCTTTCATCATCTTTCCAGATGTCTTGCTGTGTGTTTCTGGAACTGCAATTCCGACTACGCTTCCATTTGCCTGCATCAATGTATAACGCATCTGAAGAATCCCATCTGTAAGGACTGCATCCACCCCTTTGATACATGCAGCTTTACCATTGATCGATACCTTGTCCCCTATAAATGCATATGCATATGATTCAACTTCTTCTCCCGAAAAATCCTGAACCATTGTATTGGATAATTGGGCATGACTGTCCACTTGACTTCCATAAGAAAATGCTTTGCTTTTGATTGTAATCGTTTTGCTCGGCGTTGGTAATCCCACATAAAGTAGTGGCTTTTCTGACTTAATATCTGCCACAAGAGGTGCTTGTAAACGAGAAGCCATCCTCTTTGCAAACTCCCATTCAGTCTCATCATATTTCATCACAAACTGGTTTGTTGCTTTGTCTGACACTGTCATATTTAACTCCCCTTTGTCTGCAATGCCTTCTTTAATAATCTGCCCATAAGTCTGAGACACTTGCTTATACGTTTTCTTTTTCTTTTGCATATCCAGAATTCTACTGGTCGTATACAAGGTCAGTGATACAATGCTGTATCCACTCTCTTGACTAAGCGAAATTTCTTTTACACAGCCATAAAACAGTTTTCCTGGCTGCTCCTTTGCTGTTGTAGTAATACTTACCCGCAAGGTTTCATCCACTCGTTGCACAAGTCCTTGCGCTTCCTCTGAGTCCACCTCACCTTTAATTTGTGCTATCCCATGTTCATTTACTTGGTGATTAATCCATATAGATCGAATTCTCCGAAATGGAAATCCTTCTACTTTTATGTTGCCGTATGATATAGTTTCCATCATGACCGCCTCCTTTTTGAATCTCGCCTCCTGCTAATTTTTAATTGTCTTGACTACTTACAAATAGCCCTCTCCCAACACTAACTACATATTTTCTTTTTTATTCTTCCTCTGGCAGTTCATCCATAAAGTGAAATGAATCTAACATTTCCTTTGCAATTGGTCTGTATCTCTCTCTATTTTTGTAATTAAAATTCATAAATCCCAACAAAACCCTTCCTTCAAGAGAGGTAAAGTACATAATGTTATAAATCGATTCTGTGATAGTATGAGAGATCATTTCTAGACTTACTATGGTATGCTTTTGTGTTTTTTTCACATTTTCTGATAAAATTCTCACCTTAGGTCCCATTCTCTCGAGGGCTAATTTTGCTATTTTTAGAAAATCTCCCATATATTCTTCTGGTATTTCATGTTGTGTATAATGATATCCTGCTGCCAAATCCAGATAACTATTAGCATATACCTTGTCTGGCTTATTTCCCAGCGGATAGGAAACTTCCACCTCTTTTTCGGAGAGTTCCTCAAAGTCCTCGGGCATCCAAATTGCAACTTTTCCATCGAGAAAGGTCCTCTCTGCAAAGGTAACTGGAACCATATTCACCATAATTTGACCATCAAATATGGACTGTTCCTTCTCCTTCTCGATGGTTTCCTGTGAAAATCGTTCGCGTTCAAATTCCTCTAACATTTCACGTTTCTTTATAAACTCTTCGTCCATTTTTGACATTTGCTATCTCCTTCTTATCTATTATGATCTCTTTGTACTACTTCTTTTTGTCTTTATTTTGCTCTATTCCTCTAGCAGCCCGATCTGCATTTTCCTGCATCTCTACAAGTTTATTAATTGGCCACATCAATTCTTCTGTCATTCTTTTTACTATTTCTTTTTGTGCTAACTTAGCGTTTACTTTTTCTGCAATTTCACCATGTTTATTATACAGATAATCACCTGGACAAACTTTTTTATTTTTCTCATCAAACCATCTATGTACTGTCATATTCTGTTGATCTATTTGTCCAATTAATTTTTTATCTGCGCGCCATTTTAATTCCTTGATACCATTGCGCCAGCAAATATCTGTACACAGCTCAATCAATGCATTGAACGCCTCCTCCGACACAGGCCATCCCAGTCTATCTCCCTCTTTAGTATCAACATTATTTGCAACCTCAATTGTGACTGCTCTGTGATCGTTGGAACGACTAGAAGAACACCATGAACGGTCTTTCTCGTCTACATACAATGCAATATTCCCTTTACTGTCAATTCCATAGTTACTGGAGGCGTTTCTTTCTTTTTTGGCAAAAGTTTTTCCACACTCCTCGACCGTCGAATCACCTGCCATACAATGAATAGTAATTGTATCAATTGCATGGTTTCTAGGACTTGTCTTGTTGGGTGATAAGATTTCCGTTGTGGCCAAACTGCTCTTGGTAACAGTATTTGTTTTGTTTGTATTATTAGTTGTCTTTGTTGTTGAAGTCGTTTCATTTTTCTGTGATGCTGTTGTTTTGTTTGGTTTAGAGGCTACTGTTTTTTTAGTACTATTTTTTGCCACTTGTGATGCTGTTTTCTTTGTTTCTTGTGATGCTGTTTCTTTTGTCTGCTGCGATGCTATTTTCTTTGCATCTTCTTTCTTTGCATCCTCTTTCTTTGATGAATCGGCGGCTGAGTTGTTTTGTTTTTTGTCTGCTTCCGAATCAGAGGTCTTTACGTCCGCGCCACTTGATCCTGCTCCTTCTTTGACAATGCTAATTACACCGCCCAACATGCAAGTGCAAACACTGTCCATTGTCAACGCTGGTGCACCATCAATCATAAAGTCATCATTACAAAGCTGCCATGCTAATGGCGTAGCAATTGCACAAGGCTTATTTCCGCACATACCAAAGGGCGTTATATTGAGCATTGGCATATGATCGTTGGCATTTAAGACTGGCTTTCCCTGATACAACACTCCATGCCCTACATCTGTGTTGAGCACATTGGTCATTGCTCCTAATGAACACTTTACTTTCACCCCCTGCACTACATAATTTTTACCTTTTCCCGCCATTTTTGCACCTTCCTTTCCTTGATCTTTTTACTTTTTATCTTGTCTGATTAAATTGTACTTGTTTTTATAATTTATACCTCTTGCGTAATTTGCACACATACCAATCAATAAAATATATAATTCATTTCTTTTCTCATCAACCTCTATTTGATAAATTTCAACATTGATTGACAAATTCCCCTTTACGTTTCTATCCAAAATAATTATGATTGTGCCCAATTTCTATATTGAATAATAGTTCTATTTATCTCATGTATTTCTATGATATAATTTTTTTCTATAAAAATAACTATGTACAATATACAATACTACACCGCTCATCATTATAAGGTTCTATCATTGCTTGTAAAATAGCAACATCCTGTGGAAGTCTTTCTTTGATCTCATCCCAATGATAAAAAATAAGTTTTCTAGGAAAAACGATGTCATACAGCATCATGCACAGCCTGCCGTTTGGCGGGCCGCATGGCCATCTATGCTATAAAAGTTGTCCTTTAACTTTCATAGCAAACAACATTCGCAAAGACAAATCAATTTACTTTCATAACTCTCTACAACAAATGTTCAAATTCTGCTATAATATCAGCTTTTATTCCATGATGAACAAAGAGCGTTTCTATTTCTTTTGCTAACTCTATTTGACTTTCTAAACATATCCTATCCTTTTGTGGACAAAAATCCATTATACTTTTATAATACAAGAACTTGTCCTCTCCTATCATTGATAACGTTTTGTCATAGTCCTCGTTTCTATATACCACAACATGATTTCCCTTAAAAATGAAATATTTTGTATCTATTGCTATATTATGAAGTTCACTATAGACATTGACAAGAATCTCTATAATTTGCTTTTTGTCTGCATTGACTGCAAGCCGAAAAGTTAAAGAAATACAAGAGGTAGAACCATCTATTTTACTTTTCATTCCTATTTTCCTCACATATTTTTATGTCATTACACGCTAAGATAAATCAACTAATCATTACAATCATCACTGCTGGTAAAATCAACAGGACAAGATAAAAATACAATTCCGTTGTGGATACTACACAACTCCAGAACGTATTTTTATTGTATAAAAAAGCGCTCACATCCATACTAAAATCAATTTCTCTTTCATCTATTCTACTTATATGTTCATACAGGGAGCGATAGGCACGCTCCTTTGATAAATAGAATGAATCCAATCCCCAAAATACAATAATTGGAATACATGCAATCAAATAATTTATTTCCATAGTATTCCCTGATAATGTAAAAATTGCTGCCACTAAAGTAACTGCCCATCCTTTTAAAGCAAAAGAATTGCTTGCCATTCTATTTATAATTCCTTGTATCATTTCCAAATGCCTTATTTTTGGTTCCTGCATTAGTATCTCCTTTTTACTTGTCTGTTTTGTATTAAATTGCGTCAGAAAAAAATTGTAGTCGTCTATTCATCAAAATCGTATCTAATTCTTTATCTGTCATACTTGCAATATCATAAGTCTGTACAAAATCATTTCCAAATGGATCTTGTACCACCAACCTCATCTTCTTTTCCTCATCATCAATTTTTAGTTTCTTCATCTTTCCATGCATTTGTGATTCTAGTATAATCTTTCCATCAGGAATCCGAACAAACTCTATCTGACTTTGTCTACATATCACCACTCTTGACCGATCCACTGTCACATACATGGATAAAGCAGGCTCTATAGTATCTTTTTGAATGGGTCTTGCAGATAAAAGAACTTGTGGATTTTCAAGTTCTTTTCTTTGATCTGAATAAAGCAATACTTCTTGTGTATCATTGCAAAAGACTGCTAATTCATATTCTGATAGCAATTGCACTACAATACTCTTTTTTTGCGTGTGGACAGAAAAAGCACATGTGAGAGAATATTCACCTGTATTTTTTTGATAGTGCCATATGGAGACTATTCCTTCACTATCTACTGTAACAACACTGTTCCATTTCTGACATTTTTCAATGATAGTGATATCTCCTTGATGAGGATTATTTAGATTCGTCAAAATATCATTTTCAATCTCCCATAAATATAAATATCCCTTTGTGCATCCAATCAATAACAATCCCCTATCTATAAAAGTTATTGTATGACATTGATGGATTTCCTGATCCATGCTTTTGCTAATATACTTTCTTAACAACTCACTTACCATTGTTCCTTCAGGAAGATTCAGTTCTTTGTCAGAAAGCATTGTGGGTTGCTTTTTGATACACACTTCTTTCTCTCTTAAAAGTAGTCCCTCTTCATTATATATAGCTATACAGTCTCCTTCTTGTCCAACTATCGCTGTCAGTCCAGAATCTGTACTTAGGGCCATACGGCCCATTGAGTATGATGCGAATTTTCTATGTAATGCCTGTCCTTTTTCGTTGTGGTCAAACTTTTGCATTGGATATATGGACAAATGCCACAATTCCTCTTGCCATATCGCTATCGGACAATATTGTTGTGGAAAATCCAAATCTGTCTTTGTCTGCTCCACAAAAACCTCTTCCATATAGACAACTCCACTATTTTTTTCAAGTATTTGTACTACATTGCCCTCGTACAACAGAATCATATACGCTGTACTATTGTCAATGGTGTACACACTGTTTAGTTTCTTTCGAGGAATTGTATCAAAATATAGCAATGTACAATCCTCTTCTTTCCACTGTGCTTGTTGTCCATTTTCACACAGCAAAATACTATGCGTTGTATTCTCTGCTCTAAAAGTAGTTGTTTCCAAATATGTAGGCTGACACCACTTTCGATTCCAGCAAAAAACATTTTTACTTGTACTTACATTCCATCCTACTATATAACGTTCATTTGCCAAAAAAAGCATGGTCCCATTTGGAGAAAAAATAAGTTTTTTCCACACACAAGAAAGTTGCATCATACTTTTCTTAAAAAGTGGGATCTCTATTGTTTTGTACTCCATTGTTTTCACATTGATAAGAAAAACGGTGTGGCGAGTTGTCAATGCCAACAACTGATTTGTAGCATGATATGCTACAGGTATATTTTGTATTTGACAATCTAGATAAAACGCTTTAAAAATCTCTGGTTCTGCTTGGGAAAAGGGCATTTTGATCGTGATTTGATTGGTCAATGTTATTTTCTCTTTATCGCATTTCCAGATCTTGACTATGATTTGATTATCAAAAGTACCAATATATTCATTTCCTATATAGAAAAAACGAAATGGAGTGCCATTATGCGCTTCTAACATAGATACTACCTTTGCTTGCAAACAATCAATACTATAAATGCATTGATTGTTTGTTGTGTATGCATAGGAAGAAGTTTTGTCAAACCAAATTACTTTATTGCCCGCAGGTTGATTGAGTCGTCCGCAATATTCCTCGTAAGCACTTCTTGAACACAGTGCTTTTATATACTTCCATTCTATTTTTGCAGGATTATATCGATCTGGAATTTCTGCTAATAGCTTTAGTGCTATCTTATTATTTCCTTCTCTATTCTTTTCATAGGCACTAATCACCCTATCATAATACTGTGTTTCCCAATAGTATGTATTGGCAATCTCATAGACTTCCTCAAATTTCCGATGGGTTATCTTAGCATAGATCCTGCTAGTTTCCTCGCCCCATTTCTTATCACCACGCATATCGGCAGCAAGTTTTTTCTGCAAATCTCTAATAACTTTAGGATAAAATAAGCTAATATCCCTGCCCAATGGCGCTGTATTTGAAATGATGCAGACAATGTGATCTTTCCTTCCTAAAGTATGCGCATAATAACCACATTCAAACTCAACCCAGTTTCTTTCAGTTTCTTTATATTCATTGACGTATGGCGAACACACTACGATCAACCACTCCGAATTCATCAAGTTCTGCTTTAAATTCTCCTCAACATTCTCCCCAACCTCTGAATAGCTACTATCCCTAAAAAATTTGTACTTTTGCTCTGCATCTGTATACTCTGCCAGATGAAACAACCATTTCTGCAATTCACTGACAAATTGGCTATCGCGCGCAGTATAACTAATAAATGCTTTGTAAACAAATTTTGTTTCTTCCATTTGATGTATCCTCTAATCACAATCCTCTTTGCCAACATTGCCTATAAGTATAATTCTCATTAAAATACAGCCAAATTCTAGCCTTACTAACTTTACTGTAAAAGTCTCGATCTTCAATCAGGACTGCGCACTTGCTGCGCTGTC
>CAJUHQ010000050.1 GCA_910586095.1 uncultured Lachnospiraceae bacterium
GTACAGTGACTTGTCGCCAGTTTCCTAACTTGACATTCGCTCCACGGAAAACCTACCCTATGAAATTGGGGTAGCAACCTCACGCTTCGTCGCTATCATGTCACAGCAATTGCTAGTATAGCGTAACCCCATTGCTTTTGCAAGTAAATTTTTACATTTTATTGTTTTTTTTTAAGTACAATCCGCATACGTGCTTTACATGCAATTCCATATTTTTTAATCTATTTGCTAGCACCATCACTCCTATTAAACTGTATTGTACCTTATATATTCCTTTTATCCAAATCTTGTAAAATATATACAAGCTATAGTATACTAAAAAAGTAATTCTCTTCAAAGGAAAAGAATCACCTTACAAAAATGAATGTAACATATAATAACAAGCGATAGCTTTAAATCTCCTATACCCTGATACTCATTTGTCAGATATGTATTATGATTTATAAAGCTTAAGCAACAAGATGGATAATTCCTTACTAATTGTAAGGAATATGAACCATAAACTATTGTAGTAGAAAGGATGAAATTCATGTGGATTGCCCAAAATTGGAAGGATTACGAAGTGATAGACACCTCTTCAGGTGAAAAGTTAGAGCGATGGGGTGACTATATTCTAGTTCGTCCAGACCCACAAGTGATCTGGAATACCCCCAAAAAAGCGCGCGAATGGCAACGCCCCAATGGTCACTATCACAGAAGCTCAAAAGGAGGCGGAGAATGGGAATTTTTTAAACTCCCAAAAGAGTGGAGTATTGTATATACTGGTCAAAACCACCTAAACCTAACATTTCATCTGAAGCCTTTTAGCTTTAAACATACAGGATTATTTCCAGAACAGGCTGTTAATTGGGAATGGTTTTCTTCTATTATAAAGGATACTTTAGAACGTGAACCAACGCGGAAAATAAAAGTGTTGAATCTATTTGCCTATACGGGTGGTGCTACACTAAGTGCAGCGGCAGCAGGTGCGCATGTCACACATGTGGACGCCTCTAAAGGTATGATTGGATGGGCAAAGGAAAATGCTGTGGCCTCTGGCTTGGCAAATGCGCCTATACGATGGCTTGTAGATGATTGTGCAAAGTTTGTAGAGCGCGAAATCAGGCGTGGAGCTACCTACGACGCAATTATTATGGACCCTCCTTCCTATGGCCGCGGCCCAAAAGGAGAACTGTGGAAAATTGAGGAGTCTATCTTTCCCTTTATAGAGCGCACATCCCTTCTCTTATCCAAAAATCCGCTTTTCTTTCTAGTCAATTCCTATACAACGGGATTGCAACCTGCTGTCCTCTCCTATCTGATTCATACTGCCATTGTTTCCCAATATGGTGGTAATGTATGTGCATCTGAAATCGGTCTTCCTGTCTTGTCTACTGGATTAGTCCTGCCTTGTGGTGCAAGCGGCCGCTGGATCGCCAATATGCCCATTACAAAAAAAGATGTGTCTTAATCTTTCCTCTGCACGGGGCTGTTATAATCGAGTTACTACTCGTTGCGCGCCCCGTGCGCCGCTTCGGCGGCATACTCCTCTGCATGGGGCTGTTATAATCGAGTTGTTACTCGTTGCGCGCCCCGTGCGCCGCTTCGGCGGCATACTCCTCTGCACGGGGCTGTGCATAAAAAATGCTCCACTGGATTTTTGTTCCAATGGAGCACTTTTTTATACACATAAACCGCAAAGAACGATCATTGGCATCTTTACTGACACCTGTCTTTGGCTGACAATAGCATACAGCTTAGCCACATACTACTATCTATGTAGTACAATTTTCACTTTTTCTTAATAAGGATAACCTTGAGCACTTAGAGCTGCTAATATAGCTCCGCCAAATATTATTGTCATAACAAATGATAACACCACCATAATCAACGACCATACAATCGTAGCTTTACAATAATTGGACTTGCTCTTTTTTGTTCCACTACCAAACGCCCATACAAGTACCATAACAATATTCACACAAGGAATACACATAACCAGCATTGTCACCATCCATTCGCCAAAACTTACAGGCTCTTCCAACTCACCATCATTCTGATAAGGGTTTTGCTGATATGGATTTTGCTGATAAGGGTTTGGTTGCTGATATGGATTTGCATTGGACTGCTGATATTGAAATTGGCCTTGCCGCTCATTTTGCTGTCCTAAATTGTTTAAATTATTGTTGTCCATTTTATTTCCCTCCCATACATCAATAGGGTACTGATACCCTTCTTACAACATTATACATCTGTATGACTTATGAATCGATTGTATCATAATACTTTCAATACAAAGTCATCAATTAATAATATCACAAACCGATCACTTTATGCAACAATTATCATAAAAAAGACTTTCTAATGATAACTACTTAACAATTTCCTAATCACATTGTTAGGAAAATATACCATTGGCGGATCACTTGGAAAATAATGAATCATTCGATATATGTATATAACAAGAGTTATAACACACACCACCCCTAGCCAAAACATAGTACGCTTTCGCGATCTTCCGTATACATACCGATTCCAAAAAAACCATAGTATCCATACAATCCAAAACAAAGCCGCGGGATTGAGCTTCATTCCTCTTGTAAATCGCCCAGTCAATATAAAAAAGACTGCACGCGTCAGCCCACAACCAGCACAGGGAAATCCGGTGACGATCAAAAAAGGACAAAATGCATGAAAGAACATTCTAACCACAATATTCCAAACCACAAACAAAACGATCGCGATCCGATACGCTTTCAAATCCTCCCATATGCGAATTCCAATTTGTCTAATCTGTCTTTTTGCTTCCTGCATTGCGTTTTGTCCCTTCTGGTATTTTCTTATATAGTTTATCGATCACCTTTCATTTTTAAAACCGTTCCATATTTCTGACAAATACTTTTGACGGCCTATGTCCACCATTTTGCACAAACTGCTCTGTCTCTGTCACATATTCCATAATCTTTCGCCTAAAATTAGGCTTGAGTAACGGTTGTCCTACTATCAACTCTGTCGCCTCTTGCAAGTCTGTAAGCGTAAAATTCTCTGGCATAAAATCAAACACGGTTCTAATATCATGTTTTACATTTTCCTGAAGCTTGTTGAACGCACATAAAATAATTTGAGCATGATCGAAGGCAAGCCCTTGTGAATCACTACTTTGATATGTAACAATTTCATGGTAATCTTTATAGATTTTATGTTCTCTAACAAGTGCACTCAACACTGTTTTCGTATTGTCATTTTTGAGTTGAAGCTTGTACTCTATATCACTAATCCATATCTTTTCGTCTTTCTGTCTCTTTTCAGAAAGCTTTTCAACACAGATCTGAAACCAATCGGCTTCCTTTGCATCACTTCCTGCCTTTAGAGATCCTCTGGCGCGATCCTCATCATTGAGCACTGCCATAAAAGTTTGAGATACAATCCACCCGCGCGGGTCGCGCCCTAAGTCACTGAACACATGACAAAGTTCCAAATAAGCCTTGTCCGTTCCTGTCTCCTCCTGAAGTTCACGCCGCGCTGTTTCATAGATTGTCTCGTCGCGTCTCATAAACCCACCAGGAAGCGCCCACTCTCCCTGAAAGGGAGGCAGTGCGCGCTTAATCATCAACAGATTTAGTTTCTTGGCTGGAAGCTTGCGGTACTCTGTTTTTGCCAGTTTCTCTTGATTGATGGTAAACACTACAATATCTGCTGCAAGAGAAGGTCTGTCATATTGATTGATATCATACTGTTCCAAAAATTCCTCTGTTCTATCCATGTAATACCTCAATCTTTACTCTACTTTATCTAAACTTCTCACAAACGCTTCGTACTCAACCTCCGCAGGCAACCTTAGATCTCCGCGAGGGCTGACCGATACAGAACCCACTTTTACACCGTCTGGCATACAATTTCTCTTAAACTGTTGTCTAAAAAATCTAGTATAAAATACTTTCTGCCATCTAAGAATCTCACTCTCATCAAAATGATATTGACTCTCCTGCTTGACTGCCTGTTTGCACAGCTCAAAAATTTCAGCAGGTGACATCCCATATCGAAGTGTGTAATACAGGAAAAAGTCATGCAAAATATAAGAACCTACCGAGTCCTCTGTCTTTTGCGCAATCGTCCCATCTGCATTAGGAGGCAACAACTCAGGGCTTACTGGCGTGTCTATAATATCCTCAATCACCGTTTCCATACCTGCAAAACCATTCTCTGCCAATTCGTGTCCAATTTCGTCAACCAATGTGCGAACTAGTGTTTTAGGAATACTTGCATTGACACCATACATACTCATGTGATCTCCATTGTATGTGCACCATCCCAGTGCAAGTTCTGAAAGATCCCCTGTTCCGACAACAAAACCGCCTTCCTTGTTTGCCACATCCATAAGAATCTGTGTGCGCTCTCTTGCCTGGCAATTCTCATACGTAATATCATGCACGTTTTCATCCTGACCAATATCTTGAAAATGCTGTCTGACTGCATCCACAATGCTGATTGTTCTACTATCACACCCTAGATATTTCATCAATTCTACAGAATTGTCCTTTGTTCGATTGGTCGTACCAAATCCTGGCATTGTGATGCCAATCACTGTGCTAGGAGGCAAGTTTAGATTTTGAACAGCCTTTGCTGTCACCAAAAGAGCCAATGTCGAATCCAATCCGCCAGACACCCCGACCACCACGCATTTACTTCGTGTTGTTTCTAAACGTCTCTGTAGTCCAGCTACTTGCATATGAAAAATTTCAAGACTTCTCTGTCTGAGATTTTGTGATGGTACAAACGGCGTGATAGACAGCTTTGCAAGAATATCCTTTTTGGACATAATTGGCTTAGAACAAGTTACCTTTTGATAGACACGCCACTGACAATGATTTTTGCACTCTGAAAACGTCTTATTAGCTACTCTGTCATGCCGAATCTTTGTCAAATTAAAATCCCTTATGACTATTGTATCTTCAAAAGGTTTATTCTCTCCGATCAATTTACCATTTTCATACATCAAATTATGCCCACTAAAAACCAAATCTGATGTAGATTCATGTCTTCCTGCCGATACATATACATACCCACAGATACAACCTGCTGACATAGCGCCAAGCATGTTCTTTCTGTACTGAGCCTTTCCGATCACTTCATTTGAAGCCGATAAATTGACAAGTATCTCTGCTCCGTTTAGTGCGAGCATCCTTCCCGGAGCAATAGGCGCCCACGCATCCTCACACAGTTCGATACCTATGCACACCTTCTTATCTGTCCCTATCTCGACAAGAAGATTATTGCCAAACAGCGTTTCCATTGTTCCTTTCTCACAGACAATCTCTATTTTCTGCGCATCCTGATCCCCCGCTGAGAACCAACGTTTCTCATAAAATTCACCATAGTTTGGCAAGTACGTCTTTGGTATTACCGCTATGAGCGATCCATTTTGTATCAGAGCTGCACAGTTAAACAGTTCATTTTCTTTCTCAAAAGGAAATCCCACTGCTACGGCTGCCCCTTGCTCCCCATAGTTTCTTGTATAAGCTACCAAATCATACAGCCCTTCTTTGGCCTTGTCAAGCAAATATCGATTGTTAAATAAATCCTCACAAGTGTACCCTGTTAAGGAAAGCTCTGGCAAGACAATCAAATCTGCCTTGTCTGCTAACATATCATAAGCAGATTGTATCTGTACACAATTCTCTGCCACATTTCCAATATGAACTTTTGGTGTAACTGCTGCCACACGAAATAAATCCAATACGTTTTTCATATACTATACCCCTTGCATGCACATTAATCAATCGTTTGAAAATAAGATTCTTTCAAACTTTTCTTTATTTTTATATTGTTTCCTATTCTATTCATCTTCAGTTTGTGGTTGCAGCACAGACACACCCCTAAGATGAACACTTCAAAATGTTTTTTCTTTGTCTATTATAGACTTTATATGCATATCTATCAACAGATAAAAAAGTTATGCGCCAAAATGACCATTGTGCAAACGATTTCTAATCTCTGCTAGCGTTTGTTCTTTGACTAATTTCCCATCCCGAAATACCACCTCAAGTAAATTATCTTCTCCTGCAAGGGTGGTATGTGTATATCCATCCTGATACGTTAGTTCTCCTTCTATGTTGCGAAATACGCGGCACAATCCTTTTTGACTTTTTTTAAAGCCTCCTTCTTTTGGATCTTTAAAAATTGGAATGGGGCGCCCATCCACCTCACAATATGTTGCCTTGATACAAGAACTAAAAGTATCTCTTGTAAAAGGTTTTAATGTTCCTTCCTCCTCTATACATTGCATGCTAAAACTCCCAACACCAAGGGCAACATTACTACATGCAAATCCATTTTCAATCAATATTTGATAGATTTGTTCACAGCGCTGAAGTGTGATACTATCACCATAGATTGCCTTAACATGCGGGTCGAGCACTTTGTATCCTTTTGAATTTATCGTGCCTCCAAAAATATCCCACAATCTAAACACGGTCTTTGTAACCACCTCCACACAGTCCCCGCTATCCCCACGCATCAACATACAACCATGATGCTCTAGAATCTCTTTCTTGAGTTGAGGTAAAATATTGTCAATCACATTCCAGTAATCATATGAATCCAACACTGCTGAAAAACTGGTATCTGGATAAATTTCTGTGAGAAGCTTACAAAGAAGTGTACGTTCATCACCATCTACTGCATAATTGCTACACATCACAGAATGTTCTGTACTGACTGAGCCAAACGCTACAGGTTCTTTCGTACAATCGCATCCATACATTTGTTCTAGAAATGGTATAACAGGCACTGTTGCCGTATTTAGAAAAGAGAGACACCAGCCAGCGCTCGACTTGACTGCTGATTGTAGACATTCCTGTCCCCTAAAGGAAAAATCTCCCAATGCACGCGCCCGTGAAATCTCATCATCAACGGACCTCTCATAGTATCGATCTACAATCTTTCTGTAGGATTCTCCCACTGTGGCGCTAATCATAGGATGCCACAACTCCGCACTAATCAAAGACTCCAATGCCTGCGGAAGCCATGCAAACTCTACATGAGTGTTGCTAATCTCAAACATAGGCACATGCATAGGGACTTTAGTTCCTTCTGGAAGCGCTTTGATCTCAATTGGAAGATACCCTAATTGATGAAGCTTTTCTATTTTGTCTGTGCTGTATGCTTTTTTTCCAAGAGCTGCATACAATATTCTGTCGTACTCTCCCACCACTTCACTACATGCTCTAGCAAAAAAGGCTTCATTAAAATATTCTATGAGATATTGCTTGATAAACGCCTGCAACCCAAACATAACTACAGTATCCCACATTTTCACTCTGCTCATACGCGGTGTAAAATAGGAGACTGACTTTTCTATCTTTTTAGGTAACATATCAGAGTGAACTGCCTTATAAAAATCTATCAAAAGCATTGGATTAATCGTTTTCATATATTCTCCCCTTTTTCTAAAGCTTCTCTTTTCCTAAATACGCTTCTTCATTTTCTGTCAGTACCTTGATACGTGGATCTTCTTTTTGTCTAAAAATACTGTCTGTGGTGTAAATTTGCCTTACTTCCTTGCATGTATACAGTTTTCCATTTAAAATAGACTCCTCACAATGACTCACAAAAAGATCAATATTCTTTGCTCCCCATTTCACAAGTTCTTTTGCTGCATATAAAAATGTTCCACCATAAGAACAAATATCATCTACAATCAACACATCACTTTCGCAAATCCGCTCAGTCTCTCCCACAATAGACAGGGCTTTAATCTCTCCAGTATCCCACTCTCTTGTCTTAATACCAAAACAATATGGAAGCAAAAACATACCACTGTAGCGTTTGCAGGCTCCTTCATCAGGATAGAACATCAATGGTTTTTTACCACTTTCCTGCTCTATCTTTGCTATGACCTGCTCTATATATTTTTGTGGTGTAACCTGCCAGATTCGATCTATCAAGGCCAGACTTACAGCAGAATGTGCATCCAACACTTGCACTCGTCTAAAATGTAAACTGTTTATCAACTCTGCAAAATATTTTAATGTAAATACATCCTTTGCATTTTTCACACGATCCTGTCTGGCATTTGGAATATACGGCATATTAAGTACTATATTTTCATACCCTGATGATTGTAGATGTCGAGTTAAGAAATAGAGTGTTAGCAATTCTTCATTCTTTTCATAATTCCATTGTAGTGTAATTTCCGCCTCTTTATTATCTGCGCTTACATCTTCCTTTAACAATAGTGTCCCGTCTGGAAAATACTGAACATTTGCCTGCTTTCCATTGATTCGAATCATAGTTCACCCCCATCTGTCCGCTCTTGCGGACTCTTTATCAATTTTTATACCACTTTAATCTGACACATTTTCATAGCTTCTAGCGCATTGTTATGGCTCTGAGGTGTCACACCTGCACAGCACGCTTCCACCACCTCAATCTCAACTTCTGGCATAGTAGCTTTTAACAGCAGTGCATTGGAAATCACACAGATATCTGTACACAATCCCACAAGCGTGATGCGTTCAAGATCCTTATGTGTTTCTAAATACGCTGCTAGTTGTGTAGAGCCAAAAGTAGTTTTGTCAAACACCTGCTCCGAATCTGGTCTAAGGGATGTCAGCTTTTTGTCAATCTGCCATCCATCAGTGTCTTTGATGCAATGTGGTACTGGAAGATTTCGCCCTTCCTGTGTTTCTAGATAATTGTCAAAATGAGTATCTCTAGTAAACACAACATCTCCATCAAATGTCCGAATAACTTTTGCAACCTTGTCAACAATAGCTTCTGCCTCTTTTGTTCCCAAAGCTCCATCAATAAAATCTTTTTGCATATCTACGACTACAAGCACCTTTTTCATTCCCTTATCCCTTCCTTTCATGATACAATCTTATTATCTTTTTGATAATAAGATTGTATCATGCCATTTTACCGCTGTCAATCCTTTACTTATCATTTTTATAAAAATAAACACCTACCTTCTCCTGTCTTCTTAGCAGCACGTTTTTTTATATAAAGCTTATTCAAAAATTCTCTTATTGTAATTTTTTTTGCATGGGATTATGCAATCGAGTCGAGAAGCTTCATCTTCTCCCTACTCGCGCCACTTTAGCTGTACATTTCCTTTCTACATTCGTATGCATAAAAAAATTTCAGCCACAACGGCTGAAATTTTATACTTCCCACTACTTAGAACTCTCTTTACATTCTTTTAATATTCTATTAGTTTTACGGTGTTTGCCTGTGTCTATTGCATAACAAACACCATAAAATCATTGTCTTTGCCTAATCCAGTAATCATAGTATGCAATTGCATGATGTTGATCTAATAGCGGTTTTGTAGATTGGACAAATCCCATTTTCTTAAGGGCCTCTATTCGGTCTATTGCGTACACTGCTGCCTTCGTTGCAATATGGCAACACGCAAACCACTCATAAAATGGTTCAACAATCAAGTCCAATATAGCATAAATCCAACTTGTTTTCTCATAATCGCTTCGGACATCTATGCGCAATATCCCATAACCATCATACGCATCTGTCGATTTTCTCTGAAACATTTCTATCGTTCCGACTACCTTGTTTTGCTTCTTGTCAATGATAGAAAAACGCACAAATCCTTTATTTTCATGATACTCAATCAACCAATACTTGATCGCATTTGCCACATCTTCTTTTGTCGCACAATAAAAATTGCTTCCATGACAACAATCACTGTTAAAAAATGGCAGGGCAAACTTGTCGCTATATACACTTGCTAAATCATCTGCGTCCTGTTGTTGAATCAACCTCACCATCAACTGTTCATTTTCCAACACTGGACAGGCCTCATAAATTCCCATTGTTTCCTCCATTTCTGCGCTACCTTTTATGCATGACACATTTATGGCAAGCAACACATATCCACAACTTTCGTAACGGAACTTTTTGATTTTTAATCTACTTTGTTGCAATAGAAGCTAAAAATATCTTCTCAAATTCACTTTCTGTATATGTAAAGACATCCCTAAAATAAATCTTTTTAAATCGCTCTAACCCAAATCTCACATAATTCTTTTGGGCTTTGCGATGAAAATACTTCCCTATTGTTGCCTTTGCACAATCCTCAGATGTCTGTTTATTTATTTGATCTAGATTCTTACTTTCATTATACACTAAGATGAAATATACATGCTCTCTGCAAAATGATATATTTTCTTGTACAATATCATTAAATAACAACAAACTATCATAAATTTTGTTATACACTTTAAACACTTTTTCTTTTTTCAATGTTCCATTCTTAAATTCAATAAAATAAATAGCTTCCTCTTGACCAAAATACAATGCATCAACAGAACATGGAATATTTAATGCGGCTAACTCTTTACTATAACAATTCACTACTTTATCAAAATTGACTACTTCTATTTGTGAATTTGTCATATAACTAGGAACTTCGCTGTCTTTATCATGAGATGTTTCCTTCAATGTAGAACAATTATTTTTAAATAATTCTATTGTTTGATATTGTACTTTCATTACTATACTCCAAATTTTCCAGCTTTTGTAATGGACTTGCTAACTTTTCATAGATCACTTCTGTCCTATCTGTCACTTCCGAAACAGACACTGTTCCATCCATCTCATCAACAAGATAATAGTTACATTGATTGTCAATTTCATATTTGGCAGAATACACCTCAATAGCATTTAAAAAATAAGGACTATGTGTATTTAAAAGAATATGTGCCCCAAACTCTTTTTGTAATAAAACAATGCTTTGTGCAAATTTTAACTGCCATTCTGGATGTAAATGAATCTCTGGCTCATCTAGAATAATAATTCCATTATCATCTATGGTTCCATTTTGTAGTAATCGTCTCAAAATAGCAAAACTTTTCATTCCAGTAGACAAATTGACCATTTCTAAGTTTCCGTTCAATTGCTTTGTCTGATAAACAAATCTTTCCTCTTGCGTTATAATATCGCCATCACACACATCATTCATACTCTCCAAAATATTTTCTATTTTTTTCTTTGCGAGAACTTCATCTACCACCGAAAACTCTTCCGATTGTTTCTCTCTCGCTATTTTTTTTAACAGATCCTGTTGATGTTCAAACTCGTTTAAAAGAAAAGCCCATTGGGAACTCATTAATTGATCCAATATAAATGGATCATCAATATAAATAATTTCCTTTGTCAAATTAATATAATTTTTTATTTTAATATCACTATTTCGACTAATTTCAAAATGAATACTACTGTTTTTAATGTTTAACTTTACAGTGGCCTTTTTTTCTGGCATATTCAAATGTCCAACATTCATTCCAAACTCTGCTTCTAATCTTTTTCGTAAAATTGTTTGACGTATATCCTCATCATCAAGAGCCAAAAATAAATAGATCCGACCAGCTAAATTTTCTATATTTTTCTCAGTATACTCGAAATGATCTCTTTTGCTCAAATAAAACTCTCTACAGGTATTAAATAAAAGCTCTCGATTTTCAAGAAACTCTGCTTTTCGATCAACAACCTGCTCCGCAAAAGACATAGTATTTCTTCTAGAAATAAGCTTATTATTCATTTCATGATAATATCCACTTAGCGCCCTATAAACAGACTTGACTCTCTCCTCTCTAATCTGCTCTTCAATTCTATAAAATGCATGAAAAGTACAAAAAAGCATTTTCCCAATAGTACTTTTTCCTGTATTATTCTCACCTGCAATCACAGTAATACCATTTAGTTGAATAGCCGCCTCTCTAATCTTTCCTATATTTGTAAGCTCTAATTTCATTATAAAATCCACCTATTCCTAGCCATTACTACTTTGTAATTTTGTGTGCCTTGCTTTTTTAATAATTATACACATGGTTCTATGAACTATTCAAAATACATTTGATCTATACACAGAATATCTGTTCGTATATTTTTCTAGAGCGAAAACTAAAATTGTCTACAAATTTAGATTCTTGCTCAAATTTTCCAGTTTATACTACTGCCAAAATTATACATTGCTTTCATAGTGATAGCAAGATCTATTCTCAATTTCCTACTATAGACAAGCGCATATTACAACAGACACACAACATAACTTGATTTTTTTTCACTATAAAATTATAATACAATTATCGACAAATTATTTTTAATGTCTATCTTATATGTTTATCCAAACAATGTCGCAAATCCAGTCAATACAAAGAGGTCATAATGAACAATCCAGAAGAAACTATACTGCTTGTCGATGATGAGCAGGAAATTGCAGATCTATTGGAAGTTTATCTAAAAAATGAAAATTATACTGTCTGCAAATTTTACAATCCCTTGCAAGCCCTAGCTTATATAAAAACACAGCCTGTTAGTCTGGCGATATTGGATGTAATGATGCCAGAACTAGACGGTTTTTCTCTCTGTCAAAAAATACGACAAAAACATTTGTTTCCTATTATTATGCTAACTGCCAAAACACAGGATATTGATAAAATTCAAGGTCTTTCTCTAGGCGCTGACGATTATATTGTCAAGCCATTCAATCCTTTAGAGGTAGTTGCACGAGTAAAAACACAGCTTCGACGCTATAAGCGATACAATACCAATCTAACAGAAGAATCCATAGAACAAGAGGTATATGATGACAAAGGATTATATATCTGTTCCACCAATCACAAATGTACACTAAATGGTGAACCAGTATCTCTTACCCCTTTTGAATTTAATATTTTGTGGTATCTATGCAAAAATCATGGGCGTGTCATCTCCGCAGAAGAATTATTTGAAACTGTCTGGGGAGAGGCTTTTTTTGAGAACAACAATAACACTGTCATGGCCCATATTGCCCGCATACGTGAGAAAATGAACGAACCAGCACGCAAACCAAAATACATTAAAACTGTCTGGGGGGTAGGCTACACCATTGAATAGAACGATTATTAAAAAAACTACAAGCACGCTTTCTCGCAAATGGCTTGCTTTCAAAATGACTCTTCGCTTTATTATCCTTGCGATTATGTTTGAAATTGCCTATGTCTTGATTCACCTGCTATTTTTGATTGTCATGGGCGTTACCAATCTCGATCAGACGTATGCATTTATAGCCTTTAAACCGTTCATACTCCCTATACTCATCATAGGTTCCTTTGTTGGCTGTGGATATATGTTGTATCGTTTTATGTTGCGTCCACTACAACATTTAGAGGACGTTGCCAAAGCGGCCCAACAATTGGCGCCCCCTACAGATGTTCCCATTATACTCCCTGGCAATCTAAAGGACTTAGAGAATGATTTGAATCATGTGCGGGAACAGTCTTTGCAAAGCTTACAACACGCGCGACAAATCGAACAGCGAAAAGAAGATCTACTCATCTATCTCGCCCACGATTTAAAAACACCGCTGACAAGTATTCTCGGATATCTAAAACTACTGGAGGATGAACCCAATATTTCTCCTGAATTGATACAAAAATACTCTGGAATTGCCCGAAAAAAAGCCGAACGACTACAAGATCTCATCAATGAATTTTTTGAGATCACGCGCTTTAGCACACATCAATTGTCATTGGAACCAGCAAAAACACATCTTAGCCGGATGCTTATGCAAATTACTTATGAATTTTATCCTATCCTTGTCGAAAAAGGGTTGGAATGGGAGCTACAAATTCCTGAAAATATAGAAATTGTGTGTGACGCAGACAAACTAGAACGCGCCATCGATAACCTGATTAGAAATGCTATCAATTACAGTTACTCCAACACCAAAATTTCTTTTTCTCTACTGTCAACAGATACTGGTGTCACAATATGTATCCAAAATGCAGGACAAACCATCCCTCCCGAAAAACTTGAAAGAATATTTGAACAATTCTATCGACTAGACACCTCACGCTCCTCTGCTACAGGCAACGCAGGGTTAGGATTGGCAATTGCAAGAGAGATTATTGAGCTTCATTGCGGAACCATCACTGCACACAGCAAAGATGAGACAATACAGTTTGTTATCCAGCTTCCTTTTGACAGCAAACCCCACGAAAAAAACTAGCGTGACAACTATCGATTTCATACAAGTTGTGCGCCTCATTGACAAATAGAATACCATAATGACCTTATGATATAGGTTTTCTTTTGATTGGTGTCCTTGAATAGATCGTCGTTTTCGCACAAAATTAGCAATTATCCATACAACTACTATTCTGTTGATGCACTCATATTTTTGCAAAACTCTCTTACTCAAAACATTATCTGCGTGTTCCATCCTCAGAAAATGTTGTTTTTAGCGCATGTTCTGTCGGAAAAATAGATATGATCAAAATGATACACTGTATAGTACAAATTATTCCTCCCACAATTCCAATGCTATTTTCTGTACTGTGAAAAAATGGAAGTTGCACTATCACTGACAAGGGCAGCAGAACCCAGCCAATCTTCCACCACAGACGCCCGCAATATTCATGAGCAAACTTCCATGTATCCATATTTTTCATAGAACGCCTTGTTCTATACCCTATCATCCTGTTGATTTTGCTAGGGCAATGTTTCCACATCGCCCTTCCTGTACCAATTAAAAGAAGGGGAATCAATGCATTGCATACAAACATAAACCACCAAAACCACATAATACGACTCCTTCCTCAACCTATAAATATGCTACTCTATATGAGTATACCATATCCTTCTCTCAAAATGATACTTAAAAAAATTGATGTTGCAGACAATATATTGTATGGATGTCCATACAGCCTGAAATGGTATAAGCATTTCAGAAATTGCATGCTGTGAATTTACAATAGATCTTTTGTCTCCACATTATAAAGAGACAATACTGCAAATCCAAATGATAGAATTGTCAAAATCGCAGGAAACACTCGATTATTGGCCAATGAAAGATCTCCTATATTTGCCTGTGTCAAAAAAATTAGTATAAATGAGACAATAATCGTTGCTTTTGACGATTTCATTATCATTCCAACAAATAGGGCAATAAAACTCATACTTACAATCACAATCGACTTCACCAAAAGCTGGAGATAAAAAGACAAATTTCCCATATGAAAATCAATGATAAAGGAGGAATGTAACCGCTTAGAACCTACATAAACACATGTATAAATCAGCAACTTTGTTCCCACCAATGCGATAAAATTAAAAAGCCATACTGCTATCATTTGAGATGCCACAATCTTTGGCCTTTTGATTGGATACGAAAACATTAAATTCATTGTCTTATTTTTATACGCACTTACAATAAAAGATGCCAACATAACACTTGTAACAATAAGAAATGACATACTAGTAAACAGTTCGATTGGTGCCGAAATCACATTCATTCCCTCTACTGCGTCTAGTGTACCATCTGGATCGTCTGCGATGCCCAAAAATGCAATGGAGACTATAAACAGACATAGAACTGCTGCCAAAATAAAGGTACCTACTATATATTTTCCAATATGATTTTTCTTCCACTCTAGTCTAATCAGTTTAATCATGATCGTACTCCCCCTTCCGTCAATTTTAAGAAATACTCTTCAAGACTTTCTGTCTTTTTTCCTATAGAAATAATCTTAGCTCCATTGATAGTTAATGTCTCTATAATCTCTTTTGTATCAATTCTTAGATCATAAATACGGATACTCTTTCCATCCATAATCTTGAAATTTTCCAATTGTAACCGATCCGCCAAAATGTACGCGGTCTTTTGTGTATCCTCCACCACCAGTTCAATACAAGCTGTGTTTCTCTCAGAAATCTCTCTCATAGAAATCTCTTTCATCATAGTTCCCTGATGAATAATACCAATGGTGTCTGCAACACTTTCCACCTCAGAAAGCATGTGACTAGACAAAAGAATTGTAATGCCATACTCACCACATAACATTCTAAACAGGTCGCGTATCTGTTTCATTCCGGCTGGATCTAATCCATTAGTAGGCTCATCTAGCACTAAAATTTCTGGTCTACAAAGAATGGCACGGGCGATTCCCAATCGCTGTTTCATTCCTAGTGAATAGCGTTTCACTGGTTTTTCTGCCGCCTCTGATAACCCCAATATCTCAAGGGCATTATCTACGCTTCCAGGAGTATAATATCCCATATACTCACAGTGAAGTTTTAGATTTTCCCTTCCAGTCATATGATCGTAAAAACTTGGAAATTCAATGATACTTCCCATTCTTTTTAGTACTTCATAAGAGGTAGGAGTCAGTTTTTCTCCAAACAGCCAAACTTCACCTTTGGTTGGCTTCCAGAGATTTGTAATCATTTTCATTACAGTTGTTTTTCCGGCTCCATTCGGTCCTAAAAATCCATATATCTCCCCTTTTTTCACATGAATATTTACATTTCTTACCAAATCCTTGCCATCAATAGTTTTTGTTAGTTGATTGGTTTGTAAAATAATTGGCATCTTGATTGCCCCCTTTCTAAAAACCATTATAGCAACTTTGTTTTTCAAAACTCTTGAATAATTCTTACAAATTTCTTTCGTTTCATATTTAGATGACCACTTATCGCAACAAATAATAACTTTCGCAACACAGAGTTTCTATTATTCTACAAAATTTTTTAACTTCACTGTAAATATAGTCTTTTGATTGGGAATACTTTCTAACAAAATATCACCGCCCATCTGTTTTGCGAGATTTTTGGCAATAGTCAACCCTAACCCGTTTCCTTGTATTCGCCGATTCCTAGAATCTTCTATAGTATAGAGTCTCTCAAATACATTGGTGGCAAACTCCCTTTCGATTCCTTTTCCTTTATCTATGATATCTATATCAATGAAGTTCTCTTCTTTTCTCAAAAATAGCCCTATATAATGACCATCACCGCCATAACGCACTGCATTTGATAACAAATTATTTAAAATTCTAGCAATTGCCTCTTTATTTCCCTGCACAAAAATTTTTTGTTCTGGAATATCAATCTCCACCAAAAAGTTTTTTTGAAGTAATAGTTCATAAAATTCCAATATCGTTTCTCTGCACAATTCACTGATGTCTATTTTAGTTATCTCAATATTCATATCCCCAGATTCTAGTTTTGCCAATGTAAAAAACTGGTTTATTAGTTCCATAACCTGTTTTGCTTTTGACTCCACCTTTTGCAATGTCTCATTTTCTTGATCGTCTATACGCAGAATTTCTAGATATCCCAAAATAACTGTCAATGGTGTTTTGATATCATGCGAAATATTAGAGAGCATTTTTTTAATGGATACTTCTTGTTTTCTGTAATCAATTTTTACTTTTTGCCGGTCCAAAAGCATCCGATTGATCTGCCCACTTACATGCATCAAAGCTTTATTATCTGTAAAAACCATCACTTTTTCATCACTGTCTTTCTCCAAAATATCTGACAGCTTCTGGCTAATTTTTTCTAATTTTGCCTGTGTTCCTTTTTTAAACACCACTCTCTGATAACATACTATTATGAACAATGCCACGCTGATACAAATCAGAAAAAATATAATTGATTGATCGCTCATTCTAACTCCCCTAGCTTATATCCGATTCCCCAGACAGTAACAACATATTGAGGATCTCGGGGATTATCCTCTATCTTGTTTCGCAATCTGCTAATATGAACATTGACCGCATTTTCATCTCCAACATATGCATCATTCCACACAGAAGAGTAGAGTTGTTCCTTGGTATAGACTTTTTTAGGATTCTTCATAAGCAACTTTAAAATTTCAAACTCTTTACTCGTCAATTCTATTTTTTTACCTTTTTTCAATACAGAATAATCCTCTGTATTGATTACAAGATCTCCTCTTATGATTGTACTTTCCTCATTACTGTTTGCTGTTGCATATTGTGTACTTCTTCTAATATTTGCTTTGATCCTAGCTAATACTTCTGTCACAGAAAATGGCTTTGTGACATAATCGTCTGCCCCAAGTCCTAATCCTAATGATTTATCCGAATCTGTATCCTTTGCAGATACAATGATAATGGGCACCATACTCTTTTTCCTTATAATATTCATCACTTCCATCCCATCTACTTTAGGGATCATAAGATCTAGTAACACTAGGCTGTACTCACTTTCAAAAAACTTTTCACAAGCACTTTCCCCATCATAGGCCGTTACAATTTCAAATCCTTCTGTCTCAAGAAATTTTTTGAGCATATCACTGATCTCTACATCATCCTCAATTAGCAATAATTTCATTTTTCCTCATTTCTGCACACTCTTCATGTGTTTTCCTATATCTTTTTTGTAATGCAACATTTTATAAAATAGACTTATATCTTGACCGATGTTCCCATTCTTGACAAGATCATCTATCACCTTACATAACTTAGGTGTGATCTACAAAATCAATGTGGTAACAGTAGACTCTGTTCCTATCTTCAATGCCTCCTGTACTCATACAAATTCACTGTTTTTGTTCATCAAATTTTGCTTTTGATTATATCACTCTCCTATGGCATTTTCTACTATAAAAAATGCAAGACTACTAAGGCTTCTACACTACTCACAGCTTAATTAAAAAAAGCTGCCGCAAAATATAGCTTATATATAATACAGGTAACACCATGTCTTGTACATAGCCACTATTTTGCGACAGCCCCGCTCTTTTTGCAAACATTCTATCTTTTATACTTCTACAAGAAAATAATTACTATTTTTTATTTGTTCATAAAATGAATTATGATATCTGTAGTGCGTTTTATTTTGGATTTTGTTGCTTTGTACTCACATTACGAAAAATTTGTAAACATATCTGATTTTGAAACACTATCTGCATGCACATATACATCCATACAAGTAACATTCCCTTTCTCATACACATGCTCAAAGCAGGATAGTATATTATCTTTAGGTTTTTCCACAAATCCATTTGCTCCCAAATATTGTATTATTTTTTGGTATGCATTTGGAATACGCTCAAAAGCCGCCACAAAAGGATCATATATTGTAATGACTGCATAATCAGCCTCTTTTTGATTGGCAAATTCTACTCCTTGACAGTCTGTCTCAAATCCTTCTGGCAAAATATAAGCAGACACATATCCACGAAATCCAAATCTGTTTCTTAGTTCAGACGAAACAAATGGAAAATCCCATCCAATTTTCATTGCATCTGGATAAAATTTTAACAGACCTGATTGATGCGCCCAATTCTCCATATATGCATTTACATCATCTTCTGGATTTGGCGTAATCATCACATACCGCGCCATTTTGAACGCTTTCACTTTCTTTATGATAATTTCTGAATATATCGCATCGCAAGCACTCATATCTTCCTTTATTAACGCATCCAATTTACAAGAAAACACATCACTTAACACTACTAGTTTATTGAGCTCTGGTATAATCTCATCTGCCTCCCATTTGGATATTGTTTGACGAGACACAGACATCATTTCTGCTAACTGTTCTTGTGTAATTTTCTTTTGCTTTCTTAAATATTGAATGTTTTTTCCTAAGTTCATACATATCCTCCATTCTGCCAACAGCAATACCAATCTTGTTTATAAGATATTAGATCCTCTGATCCACGCTACTGACAATATTTATTTATGGTACAAACTTATTATCACACATATATTTTGAAAAAAACACCACATCAAAAGCGCAGTTTTCATAGATCTTGTCAACTGACAGTTTGCATTGCGGTATCCTAACATTAAGAAATCTCTGTGACGATTTTAATTGTATCATTAATTGTTGGTATCTGCTTAGTGGGTGTAGGATTGCTTGGTTACTTACGTATTATCTTTCCATTGGGATTGAACATTCCTCCCAACCTAAGATACGTTCCATATGTTCCAACCACTCTAGTTTAAAGCCAGTGAGCGAATAACCACGACCATAAAAAAAATACTCTTGGGGGAATACATCTTCACCAATCCAGCACAGTTCTTCTTTTGGTATTTTGTAATCGAAGCTCCAGTTTTGCCAAAACCCCAGCATAGAATCGCCAAATCGATTATCGTAATCTGGTCGAGCTAAAAACGGCCCTTCCGAAGATCGCTCTGTAGGCGCAAGCGCGACAAAAATGGGATTCTCTCCACCTAGACCAGCACGATATCCCATCAGCCACATAGTTAAATTCATCAAGTCATAAAATCTCCCTGGCCGGGGCCAGCGCAAAAGAGTCCACTTTGTATCCTCTGGTAAAGTGGCAATCTGAAAAGAAAAGGGAATTCTATCCTCTGCTGCACAGATGTTAGGATACTCTTTTAAAAGCTCAAGCGCCTGTTCTACAGGGCAATTGATAATAGAAAAACAGGTATAACCTGTCATATCAAAAGGAAAATTGGGCTGTTTGCTCATAGTGTTTTACTCCTTACATAAATTTTGGGTTGTTGATCTTTATCTTTATTCTTGGCTCTACTCTAAAGGTTACTTAATGATACGTTTCTACAAGGTCTGAATCGATTGTATGCTACTCTCTTTTACCCTTTCAATATAACCAGCATCACAAAGCCAAGAAACTGCTTACTTTGTACACATCAAGCGTTTTTAGAATTCTTTTGACAGGCTTGCAAGTTTTCCTTTAACAATCCTAAAATATTGATATCATTCTCATAACAAGTCAGCTCTACTGTCTCAACAGAATCAATTTGCTCTAATCGTTCTAAAAGCGCAGATCACAATATACCTGACCCTGCTCCTGCATCCAAAATACGAACTTTGGACAAATTTTCAGGGATAGTATATAATCCAGACATAAAACGTGCAGTTTCTTTGCTCGTAAAAAATTGGCCATATTGTTTACGCTCTTTTTTAGGCATACTATCAATATATTTGTTTGTGCGTTCAATAAAATAATCTAACATAGTTTACCTTCTTTTTATTGATTAAATTATGATCGTCTAACGCATGCAGTCTTGTGATACAGGCTTTTGATATGGAAACAAAAGACTTTCTAAAAAACTGTAGAAAGTCTCACAAATTCAAACAATGTTCAACTACTGCTCAATGCTGCTAGCAACTCTATCAAATCCTATCATACATCTGATTTCATGCTATTTGAATAAATATTTTATGTGTATTTTCTATGCTTTTTACGACGAAAAACCGTATCATTTCACTTTCATTATAGCTTTTGATTGGTATGTTTTACTTACCATTTTGATTTGTTCTTTATCATAAAAATATAGGACATAGCAACTATCACACCTTATATTTTGTATAGGCTATGATACTATAACAAGTTCCATTTCAATACACTCCCAGTCGCCAATAGGCATTTTGTAAATTTCAGCCTTTCCAACAGGTTTAAATCCGACTGATTTATAACAATAGCTTGCGTTGTCATTATTAGAAAATACTCCCAATGTAATTTTAGATGCGTGCAAAGTATTTTTTGCATAATCTATTGCCAACTGCAACAGTTTCTTGCCATTCCCGCACCCTCTTAAAGCAGGTTCCACAATTACAAACCCAAAACGAACAATGCGATCATCATTCTCATCTGGATATCTAATATACAAATGCCCTACAAGATTCCCATTATCATCAACCGCATTAAGTGGAATAAATCTACTATCTTTCATTCTAGGTTCATATTCTTCGTTCAAATCATTGGCTGTAAGTGGAAATTTCCCTATTCTATTTGCAGACCATTGATAGAGGCTTCTTTCGTCTTTTATCCAACTACAAATGATCTGAGAATCTTCTTTTTTATATTTTGTTAATTCCATATTCCCTCATTAACCCTCAAATTTGTGCTTTACATTTATTCAACATATTGTTTGATAGATCCAAAATCTGCTTGATATTTTTAATAATGACACTTTTGCATCCCCACTATTTCATGTAATTCACTGTCATCTCAAAAACATCTATTAATTTAAAAACATACGTTCTATTTTTGCGTCAATATCAATACTTTGATATATTTCTACTAGTTCCATCAATAAAAATCAATGCACTTTTATTCTATATTCTCTACTTTTGAATTAATCAAAAAATTTACCCTTAAAAAAATTTTCGTTACCCAACGGTTTTGCTGTGATTCTAAACAAAACACAACCATCTGGACACATAACCACTTTACTGTACTTACTATCCCCGCCTATATTTTGTAAATCTCCACCACTTCTGACAGCTTCCATGATAGGATATAGCATCATCATTACCTTAGAACAAATACCTTGTCCTTGTGAATTTACTGGACAACCATATGTACAAGTATACTTATCTCCAACCTCCTCACCATTTCGACAAAATCTTTCGGTTTCTTCATTGTCTTTATTAAATCCTATCACTTCTATTTCCCACTCATACTCTTCATCATACCACTTTTTCAAAACAATCTCCTTCTCAAAAGCCTTTTTATATATTAGTCTGATTATATCATTTCCCATTTTCATTTTCTACAAAAATTTTTTAGTTCTTTGTCAAATCAGTCTGCTCTTCATACAAATTGCCACACTCTCTATAAAGTTCTTTCATATACTCTAGCTACCACCATAATCTATGGGACAAAAAAGACAAATGTATATCCCCATGCAAACAAAAAAGAAAGAATCTCTAAAAACTGTATCATATAAAGTCTGCCCAGTATTTCACAAAATATTATATTGTACTTTGAGCCTGTTCTCAATGGCAATCTTAAATCAAAGAAACGGGAATAGGCTGCCCTACTCCCGTTCTATGTACTATTGTATAAACGTGGTGTCATATTCTTTAACTACAGAATTTTCCATTTTCTTAATTGGAAATCGTTTGATGCGAAATATGTATTTTCTTTGCAATCTGCTCTTTATCCTCTGTATACTTATCACCAAAGACAGGTGCGACTGCCAATGACGAACATAGCCAGTTCATCTTACCATCGACTAACTCAACTAGTTTTGCTATTTACTGCTCTGATGTTCATCTACATTCTTTTTCTTCTTTTTGTTTTTACACCACCATGTACCTGCCAGTGAACAACTACCACCTGAAATTAAAAAAATAAAAATAATAAGTTCCCACAAATCTTTCATCACTCATTTCTCCTTTCATGGGCCAGTTAAAGTTAGAATGGAAAATCCTACCTTAAAAACAAATTTAATTTATTTTTATCTAAATGTCAATTATTTCATACTTTTTAATTCAAAAATATTGCTTGTCTTTTCAGTGACAAGCAATATTGATTTTGATTATTGAATTTTTTTGTATATCAGGATTGCGACCACCTCAACTGTAATCACAATATCATATATCCATTGAACGCAAAAGGCTACTGTATCGTAATTTATAGGGATACAGTCTGATATTTTTGCAAAAAAATTAATGAGAAAAATAAATACAATTATAGCAATAATACTTGCTTTTCCAATGATGGCTCGTCCTCTTTCATCGCGGGAAGATTTGATAAAAAATAACACAATCAAAATAATCGTAATCGGCTGGGCATACCATATCCCTGCCAACAGAATTGTTCTATTGTTCACAAGCTCATTTAGTATTTCAATCACCCTTCTACCTCCGAAAAATCAAATAAATCTTCAATCGTTACATCAAATACTTTTGAA
>CAJUHQ010000051.1 GCA_910586095.1 uncultured Lachnospiraceae bacterium
AAAAGACAGCGTTTTTCATTTCTATTTGAGCCGCCAAAGGCGGCATGGGGGATTAATATGGCAGAACTAAAGGTAAAAAGAAGGATATTGAGTGCCTGTCAAACCAATTGCTATTATGTGTATCGGCAAGGTGCGAATGAGATTGTGGTGATTGATCCAGGTGATGATGGTGACATTGTCTATGAAGATGTAAAACGTTTAGGGTTTGAAAAGGTGGCAGGAATCTTGTTGACACATGGTCATGGAGATCATACAGGCGGTGCTCGAAAATTAAAGGAAAAAAGCGGAGCAAAGATCTATGCCTATGAGGATGAGGCAGAGATTTTAAAAGATCCAGAAAAAAATCTATCAGGGTGGTTTGGCACTGCTTATGGTTTTGAGGCAGACGAGTATTTTAGGGATAAGCAAACCTTTACGATGGCAGATGTAGAGTTTGAAGTTTTGCACACACCAGGTCATACGAAAGGTGGCTGCTGCTATTATGTAGCAGCAGATCATGTTTTGTTTTGCGGGGATACGATTTTTAATGGTTCTGTGGGAAGAACAGACTTTTATTCTGGTTCTATGAAAGTGTTAGGAGACTCGATTCGGGAACGGATTATGACGCTGCCTGATGATGTAAAGTTATACTCAGGGCACGGAGAGGCAACAACTGTTGGATATGAAAGAAATTATAATCCATGCTTGGGATAGCATACCCAAGCATGGATTTGTAATGCATATGGGATTCTAAGAAGAATATTGTAACTAAAACCATCTGTGTTAGGCATACGAGTATTTGATTGTATGGAGTACATAAGGAAAGTAACTGCTGTTACAAATATATGTTCGATTTACTTCTTAGAGTAGAATGTGATAGGCATAAGGAATTGTGGCATGATAAAAGTATATACAAACAGGGAAAATTATCAGTATGATTTGCACGCACTGATTAAGGCATTTTATCCAGATCAGGAAGTAAAAGTATTTGGAGAAGACAGTTATCAAGAACAAGAAAATGGATGGGCGAGTATTCGATTTCTAGAAGATAAAATGGAAACTGTCTTTGCCATGTGCAAGGTCAAAGAGTATACAAATTTATATAAGAAAGATCAGCCAATTACAAAAAATACATACAAATTGTCTCTTTATAGAAATCTATGTGATTATACTGGCAAAACACTTCCGTGGGGAAATTTGACAGGTATCAGGCCAACAAAAATTTCGATGGGGTTATTGGCAGAGAAAAAAGATGACGCGACAATTGTTGAACAAATGAGAACACTTTATGCAGTCAGTGACCAAAAGGCACGTCTAAGTCTGGAGATTGCAAAACGTGAGCGGCAGATTCTGGACAAAATTCACTATAGAGATGGGTACAGCCTCTATATCGGGATTCCATTTTGTCCAACTACTTGCCTATATTGTTCGTTTACATCATACCCCATTACGGTGTGGCGTACACATATACAGGAGTATTTAGAGGCACTTTTTCGTGAAATAGACTTTATAGCTAAAACATATCAAAATAAAATAGTAGATACCATTTATATTGGTGGAGGCACACCAACAACATTAGAAGCAAATGAGTTAGAGATACTTTTAAAAAAAATACAAGATACATTTGATATCACAAACGTGCAAGAGTTTACAGTGGAAGCAGGACGCGCCGACAGCATCACAAGAGAAAAATTAGATGTATTAAAACAATATAGAGTTACGCGAATCTCGGTCAATCCTCAGACTATGCAGGACAAAACACTTCGGATCATTGGAAGACAACATACATCCGATCAAGTAAGAGAAGCGTTTTTGATGGCACGTGAGGCTGGATTTGACAATATTAATATGGATTTGATTTTAGGATTGCCAGGGGAATTGGAGGAGGATGTACAAGATACCATCAATCAAATAAAGCAGTTAGGACCAGACAATTTGACAGTTCATTCTTTGGCTGTAAAGCGTGCATCCAATTTGAGTCAATGGATAGAGAAAAATGGGATAGAGATGTTTCACAATACAGATGCTACAATGGAGATTGCAGCAAAAGGGGCGGCCGATATGAATATGAAACCCTATTATTTGTATCGTCAGAAAAATATGTCTGGAAATTTTGAAAATGTAGGGTACGCTCAGGAAAATAAGTATGGGATATACAATATTCTAATTATGGAGGAAGTTCAGACTATTGTGGCACTTGGCGCAGGCGGCATCTCAAAAAGAGTTTATGATGACGGACGCATTGAGCGATGTGAGAATGTGAAGGATGTTTCCCAATATATCAATAGAATTGACGAAATGATAGAGAGAAAGAAACAGCTTTTGACACCTGATGAATAAGTATTAGAAAACATCAACATTCCTTAAAGGACATTTCATTGTTATGTGAAATGTCCTTTTTGTAGTGCACAAAAACCTAGAGGAAAGTTGTCAGCAAAAGTCAACAGTTCTCATTAATACGCACAAAAAAGAAAAGCAGTTCTACTTGATTAGGATGAGATATGTCTTGTTAAAAGCTTGAACAACAAAAAAAGACAAATATTCGCATACTTATCTATATTCAATGCTCTTTCTAAAAGGATATAATAAAAATATGATATAAGAAGCATGGTAATACAAGGAGGTTCAAGTTTGTGTCTGCGCTGCAACCACAAACTTGAGATGCGCTAAAAGCAGTGCAGAAATGAGGGTAAAAATGAAATATGGTCATTTTGATAATGAAAAGCGAGAATATGTGATCGACAAAGTGGATTTGCCAGTCTCATGGACCAATTATTTAGGTGTGGAAGATCTATGTGCAGTAGTAAACCACACGGCAGGAGGCTACCTTTTTTATAAGACACCAGAATATCACAGAATCACAAGATTTAGAGCAAATAGTATACCAATGGACCGACCAGGACATTATGTGTATCTTAGGGATAATGACAGTGAGGATTATTGGAGTATTTCCTGGCAACCAGTAGGGAAGCCACTTGATAAGGCAAAATATAGCTGTCGTCATGGTTTGTCCTATTCTGTATATGAGTGTTGTTATGATAAGATAAGGGCAAGGCAAACATTGTCAGTTCCACTTGGCGACAAATTAGAAGTATGGGATGTAGTGGTCAAAAATGAGGATACAAAACCTAGGAGGTTGAGCCTGTTTAGTTATTGCGAATTTTCTTTTCATCATATTGCTATTGATAATCAGAATTTTCAGATGAGCTTGTATTGTTCTGGATCTTCTTATGAAGATGGAGTGATCGAGTGTGATTTGTTCTATGAACAATTTGGCGCTCAATATTTTACAATGAAAGTTGTGGATCATCCTAGCATGAGGGGGCATTTATCTACAGAAGGTGGCGAAATATGGAACGCGGAGCCAGATGGATTTGACTGTCTGCGTGATGAGTTTATTGGCCGCTATAGAACAGAAGATAATCCAATTGCTGTGGAGAAAGGGCAGTGTAGTGGTTCTTATGAACTGGGGAACAATCATTGCGGATCTTTACAAAAAAATATCCAACTAGAGCCAGGCGAGGAAATCCGAGTTCTGTTTTTGTTAGGAGAAGGAAATAGAGAAGAAGGAAAGAAAGCACGGCAAAGGTATGCGACACCAGAGGCAGCAGATAAGATTTATGAGAAATTGAAAGCTTTTTGGGACAAAAAATTAAAGAAGCTTCAAATTCAGACTCCAAATGAGGGAATGAATACACTAATCAATGTATGGACGCTTTATCAGTCGGAAATCAATGTAATGTTTTCACGTTTTGCCTCTTTTATTGAGGTAGGTGGGCGCGTTGGTCTGGGATATCGTGATACAGCGCAGGATGCTATGACAATTCCACATTCCAATCCAGACAAGTGTAGGCAGCGCATTATAGAGTTGCTGCAAGGACTTGTTTCCGAAGGGTATGGTCTTCATCTGTTTCAGCCAGAATGGTTTCAGCCAGAGCCAGAGCAAAAACCATTTCAGTCGCCTACAGTGATACCTAGTCACGACAAGAAAACAATTGTGCATGGACTTGCAGATGCTTGTGCAGACGATGCATTGTGGTTGATTCCATCTATTGTGGAGTATATCAAGGAGACAGGAGACACAGGATTTGTGGATGAACTAGTGACATACGCAGATGGCGCAGAGGGAACAGTCTATGAGCATATGATGCGAATTTTGGATTTTTCTGCTAAACAGATAGGAGAGCATGGTATCTGCAAGGGACTGCGTGCAGATTGGAATGACTGTTTGAATCTAGGTGGCGGAGAGAGCGCTATGGTTTCCTTTTTACATTATTGGGCACTAGAGCACTTTATAGAGTTGGCTAGATATCTAGACAGGCAAGAAGATGTGACAACATACCAAAATATGGCAGATCATGTAAAAAAAGTTTGTGATGAAGAACTATGGGATGGTGAATGGTTTATTCGTGGGATCACAAAAAATGGAAAGCGGATCGGGACAAGCAAAGACCTAGAAGGAAAGGTTCATCTCGAATCCAATGCATGGGCAGTCCTTTCTGGTGCAGCAGATGAACAAAGAGGACGTCAAGCGATGGACAGTGTAGATACATACCTTTATACGCCTTGGGGACTGATGTTAAATTCACCCTCCTATACAGTACCTGATGATGATATTGGCTTTATAACTAGGGTCTATCCAGGGATCAAGGAGAATGGGGCAGTCTTTTCACATCCAAACCCTTGGGCTTGGGCGGCAGAATGTAAGCTTGGCAGAGGTGACAGAGCTATGAAATTTTATAATGCCTTGTGCCCTTACTGGCAAAATGATAAAATAGAGATAAGAGAAGCAGAACCCTATTCATATTGCCAGTTTATTATGGGAAAAGATCATTCAGCCCACGGACGAGCAAGGCATCCTTTTATGACTGGTAGTGGTGGATGGGCCTACTTTGCTGCGACTCGATATATGTTGGGGGTGCGTCCAGGATTTGAAGATTTGGAACTAGATCCTTGTATACCTGCAAATTGGAGTGGTTTTACTGTGACTAGACAGTGGCGCGGGGTTACATATGAGATCGAGGTGGTCAACCCCGATGGAGTGATGAAAGGCGTAAAGGAGTTGTATCTTGATGGTGAAAGAGTGAACAAAATTCCTCTTATGGAAAAGAAAACACTGCATCAGATCAAGGTTGTGATGGGAAAGGCAGGGAAAATACATGATTAAATTTGGTACAGGCGGATGGCGCGCGGTCATTGGGGATGAGTTTACAAAGGCAAATATTCAGTTATTGGCCAGAGCACTGAGCGACAAGATGAAAGCAGAGGGAAAAACAGATCAAGGGATTGTGATTGGTTATGACAGGCGCTTTTTGTCAAAGGAAGCTATGCAATGGGCAGGAGAAGTGTTTGCGGCGGAAGGTATCACAGCCTACTTAATTAACAAATCGTCACCAACCCCGCTCGTTATGTTCTATGTGATGAAGCATGGGCTTTCTTATGGGATGATGGTGACGGCTAGCCACAATCCTGCGATCTACAATGGTATAAAAGTATTTACAGCAGGAGGTAGAGATGCGGACGAGGGCCAGACACAGGAAATCGAGGAATATATTAGCAAATTAGATCCGGCATCCGTTTGTGGGATGGAATATGATGAAGCACTGGCAAGCGGCATGATTCAAGAGATCTATCCATTGAATGAATATTTAGATAATATCATATCCGCAGTGGATACGGATGTGATTCGTGCAAAAGGATTGCGGGTAGTATTAGATCCTTTATATGGAGTGAGTGAAACGTCTTTGGCAACGATTCTGCATACGGCGCGATGTGAGCTAACAGTAGTTCACGACAGGCATGATACACTCTTTGGAGGGAAGCTGCCAGCACCCAATGCGGCAACGCTTAGACATCTACAAAATACAGTGATCGACAGCAAAGCAGACATTGGCATTGCCACAGATGGAGATGCGGATCGGATTGGCGTGATTGACGATACGGGGCGTTTCCTGCATCCTAATGACATTCTCGTGTTACTTTATTACTATTTGGTAAAATACAAAGGATGGGAAGGCCCAGTGGTGAGAAATATTGCTACGACCCATATGTTGGACAAGGTGGCACAGCGGTTTGGGCAAGTTTGCTATGAGGTGCCAGTAGGCTTTAAACATATCTCTGCGAAAATGAATGTAGTGGGTGCAATTTTGGGTGGAGAATCCTCTGGTGGTCTTACAGTGCGTGGTCATATCAATGGTAAGGATGGCATCTATGCGGCGGCACTTCTAGTAGAAATGATTGCAGTGACCAAAAAGAAGCTGTCAGAGATCTATGGGGAGATCGAGAAGGAATGTGGCGCGATCTTTATGGAGGAGAGAGATTACAAATTCAATCAGGAAAAGAAAGAGGCAATACATAAGATACTGATAGTAGAAAAGAAGTTGCCAGAACTTCCCTATGAGATTGATAAGGTTTCTTATTTAGATGGCAGCAAGGTGTACTTTAAAAATGGAGGCTGGGTCATTGGAAGATTTTCGGGGACGGAGCCATTGCTTAGAATCTTCTGTGAAATGCCAGAATCAGAGATGGCAAAGCAAGTATGTGATATTTATGAAGCATTTTTAGGTTTAAAGAAGTAATGAAAGTGCAAAAAAGTATGATGCAGGTAAAGGCGCCGTTAAAGTGGAGTATGGTCAAGTTGCTACTTTTGTGTTGGCTTCTTCCTTTAGCGGTAATTTCCTACCTGGTTTTTTATCTAGCAGTGGGAAAGATCAACTCGCAGACGGAGCGCACGATCGTCACATCAGCTGATAATGCGGTCCGGATCTGCGAGATGCGAATGGACGCAGCGGTGGAGGCATCTAGAAACGCATCCTATTTTCCGACAGTTCGGGAAAGTTATGAACAATATCAGCAGGATGATAATGTGCTGGCCTTCCGAAAATCAATCAACCTTTTTCTGGAACGGCAATATTGTTATGACGACAATTTTCTGTATACATCATTACTGTTTCTAGATGATTTGGAGGAAGATTTTTTTATTGCTTATAGAGGAAGTACTAGCAATGCTGTCTATCAGGCAAGCCGCAGGTTTAAAGAGAAAGTGATGTCAAAAGTGTTAGACATCGCATATAAGTTGGATACGGATGTGGCGGTGGTTGCCATAGAGGGCAAAATATATTTGATCCGCAATTTAATGACGACCTCCTATGATCCCTATGCCGTATTGACAATGGAATTGAACAAAGACGTGGTGTTTGGCAGTTTAGACGGCACGTGGGGCTATGAGGGAAGCGCCATCTATGTAGATGGCGTCTTTTTGACGGGGAATAATAGCAGTATTCTCAATGGAAGGCCAGGAATAGGGCCAGAGTTGTTTGAAGACAATAATAGAGAGAGTCGCCTTATAAAAAAGAACGGAGAATATTATGCCTATGTAGTCAGAAAACCAGATCGGCATTATATCGGCTATCTCATAGCATTGAACAGACAAGCAGTAATTGATGAAACGTACGCATTGAAATATATATCATTTTTATTAATACTTTTTATGGTGCCTTTAGTGGTTATTGTGTTTCTTTTTTTCAGCAAAAAGGTGACAAGACCAATTGAAAATCTAATTAAGGCCGCTCATATGCTAGAGGAAGGAAATTTTGGCTATCAGATTGAAAGTGATACAAATAGTCAGGAGTTTGAATATCTAGCAGAGGCATTTAATCGTATGTCTGCTAGATTGCAGAATCAGATCGATCGGATTTATACGGAGGAGCTTGCCTTAAAGGATGCTCGAATTATGGCGTTGCAGGCGCAGATTAATCCGCATTTTTTGAATAATGCATTGGAGGTTATTAACTGGGAGGCACGGATTCATGAAAATTTTGAGGTAAGTCGGATGATCGAAAGTTTGTCAGTCATGCTAGAGGCGACGATGGACAGGCGACACAGGAGATTTGTGACACTAGCAGAGGAAATGTCTTATGTGGACGCGTATCTTTTTATCATAGCACAGCGAATGGGGGAACGGCTGAAGGTGAAAAAGGATGTGGATGAAAGTTTATTTTCACTCAAAATTCCTAGGCTGATTATTCAACCTATTATTGAAAATGCAGTGGAACATGGTATCAATGGACAGGCAGAGGGACGAATCACTGTTCGTATTTTTAAAGATGCGGACAAAATGGTGATAGAAGTACGCAATATGGGTAAGATGTCAAAGCAGGATGAAGACAAAATCAAGACGCTGCTGTCGGATGATTACGAACCAGGAGATATGGGATCGATAAGTTTGGGGATTCGCAATGTGAATAGGCGAATTAAGATTATTTATGGTGAGGAATATGGACTGACGATCAAAAACGAAGAGAATGAAGAGACAGTGAGCAGAATTGTGGTGCAGGCAACAATAAAAGACAAGAAATAACAAATCTGACAATTCCCTGTTTTATGTTTATTTTGTATGATAAATTCATAGCAAACGATAGAGGCAAAAAAGAAACATAGTGTCTGTGGGATGACAGCAAACCATATAAATTGGCAGTTCATCCTACAAAACCAAAAACCAATATCATTTCAATAAGATATATGGTAATTCAAAACAGGGAGGTATGAGATATGAAGAAAATGTTGGCAATGTTATTGACTGGTACAATAGTGTTTTCGATGACTGCCTGTGGAAACAACTCCTCAGGAGGAGCATCAACACCAAGTGACAGCAAGGAGACTTCTACAGCAAACAAGACTTCTACAACAGAAAGTACATCTAGCCCAGTTACATTGAATGTGACAACAACGTATGCGGGAGAAGATACAAATGCAACCAATTATCAAGATGCGATTGCGGCATGGCAAAAGGAGACAGGAAATACGCTCAATGATGCGTCTGGATCTGCCACAGAAACTTTTAAGGCACGAGTTATTTCAGATTTCGAGATGGGCTCAGAGCCGGATGTGCTTTTTTACTTTAATGGTGTAGATTCCAATCCTTTTGTGGAGGCAGGAAAAGTAGTTTCTATTGAGGAGATCCGCCAGACTTATCCAGATTATGCAACTAATATGAAGGACGGCATGATGGGAGCATCTCCAGTAGATGGGAAAAATTACTCTGTACCTGTAAATGGTTATTGGGAAGGCATGTTTGTGAATAAGGCAGTCTGTGAAGCAGCGAATGTAGAGATTCCAGGACCTGATACAACATGGGATGAATTCATGGATATTTGCCAAACAATCAAGGACGCAGGATATACACCAATTGCAGCTTCTTTCGCAGAAATTCCTCACTATTGGTTTGAGTTTTGTATCTATAATTATCTAGATCCAGCAACTCATAACATTGTACCAGGTTCAGTGGATGATAAGCAAGGCACGGCATGGGTCAAGGGCATTAGCGACATGAAATTGTTGTATGAGAACGGATTTTTACCAGAGAACACATTGTCTGCAACAGACGGCGAGACATTCCAGCTTTTTGTTGATGGAAAAGCAGCATTTTTGATTGATGGTTCATGGAAAGTGGGAGGTATCGAGGGAGCAACCGATGATATTGATAACTTTACAGTTACTTATGTTCCAGGCAAGAATGACCGCAAGACAACAGACATCATTGGCGGACTTTCCTCTGGTTGGTACATTACAAGAAAGGCATGGGAGGACCCTGAGAAACAGAAAACATGTGTAGAATTTATCTCTTATATGACATCAGATGAGATGGTATCCAAGTTTGCAAGTGTATCGGCGACAGCGTTGAATAACGGAAGTCAAGTAGATGAGTCACAATTGTCTTCTCTGGCAGTAGCAGGTCTTGATTTTGTTAAGGGTGCGACTGGTATGACAGGAGCAGTGCAGGATCAGGTAACACAGGAGGCAAGAGTGCCAGTATTTAATGGAATGCCTGATATTGTAACAGGAAAGACAGATATTGCAGCGGCAGTAGAAGAACTCTTGGGGCTGGTAGCAGCAGGCAAATAATGTGAAATATAAAATTTCCCACATCTTGATTGGAAAGCCCGCTAAGGCGGGCAGATGGGAGTTAATGTGAAATATAAAATTTCACCCATCCTGATTAGAGAGCCCGCAAAAGCGGGCAGATGGGAGTTAATGTGAAATATAAAATTTCACCCATCCTGATTAGAGAGCCCGCAAAAGCGGGCAGATGGGAGTTAATGTGAAATATAAAATTTCCCACATCTTGATTGGAAAGCCCGCTAAGGCGTTAATATGAAAAACTGTACTACAAGGCTTAAAGTGTAGCAAGTAAGATGAATCATTGGAGCGGAGAAGGAATATTCTCCGCTTTGACTTTCAGAAAGGAGCACGCGCACCGTTATGAGTTCAAACATTTATAAGAATAAAAAACCTGTGATTTTCTTTTTAGTACCAGCATTTGTCTTTTTGTCTGTTTTTTTGTACTATCCTTTTTTACAGAATATTGTGAATAGCTTTAAGGAGATCAATAATCTAGGAGCGTCCGCTAAAGGCTGGAACGCCCCCTGGTATACGAATTACATAGAACTTTGCAAAGATCGGAATATATGGACAGCACTAATTAATACCGTAAAAATGATTGTTGCAACAATTATTGGGCAGCTTGGTATTGCGATTGTGCTGGCGCTGATGGTGGATAATATCAAGAAAGGTCAAAAATTCTTTAGAACCGTCTATTTTTTTCCGATCGTGATTGCAGCTACAGCACTAGGACTTTTGTTTAATATTGTTTTTCTATATGACAAAGGAATGTTAAATCAGTTGAGGGAGATGTTTGGAGCAACAAAGTTATTGGACTTCAAAGATGATTCTCATGCGATGTTGACGATGATGATACCAGTTACTTGGCAGTATGTAGGATTTTATTTTATTATCCTAATCACAGGGCTAAATAATATATCCGACGATCTGTATGAGGCGGCGACAATTGACGGGGCTTCGCGATGGCAAAGAGTGCGATATATTTCGATTCCACTTTTGCACAATGTGATCTGTACCTGCGGAGTATTGGCAGTGACAGGTGCATTGAAAGTATTTGATCTGCCCTGGATCATGTTCCCAAAAGGAATGCCTAGCAACAGTACATGGTTGACAGGAACTTATATGTATTATCATGCTTTTGAATCGCATAATGTAGATTACAGCTCGGCAATCTCTGTATTGATTGTAATCTTAGGTGTAGTCACAGCAAAGATTGTAAATACAGTCTTTCGGGAAAAAGATTATTAGGAGGGGCGGATATGAAAGCAGAAATTTATAAGACAAATCAAAAACATCATAAAATCTCTCTGGGAATGGTGGGAATTTATGTTGTGCTGTCTGCATGGGCATTGACAACGATCTACCCATTGTTTTGGATCTTGATGAATTCCTTTAAAAATAAAAAAATTATCCGTTCGGATTCGTTTTCTCTTCCTCTAGGGGAACTGTTCACTTTAGATAATTATAAAACTGCATTTGATAGGGTGAATATTCTAGGGGCGTACCGAAACAGTATTGTGATTTCGTTAAGTGTGGCAGCGGCAGTGATCCTGCTTTCAGGTCTTGCAGCTTATGCGCTAGTGCGGTATGATTTTAAGATAAAGGGACTGTTAAACAGTCTAGTAGTGGCAGGCATGATGTTTCCACCATTTGCAACGATCATTCCCGTTATTCGGATGATGAACGTGATTGGGTTAGCTAATACAAATCAGATTCCAAAATCTCTGCTAGCAGTTATTTTGCCGCAGATCGCAGGCAATCTTTCTTTTGCCATTGTGGTACTGCGCGGGTATATCGCAGGACTTCCAGTAGAGCTAGAAGAGGCGGCTTATATGGAAGGATGTAATGTTTTTCAGTTATTTTTTAAAGTGGTTATGCCACTTTGCAAACCGTCCTTTGCAACGGTAGGAATCTTTTCATTTCTGTGGAGCTACAATGATTTGTTTACACAGTCATTCTTCTTAAAGACGAAACCAGAGTATTCAGTTACGGTACTTTTAAGCTTGTTGACATCTCAGGAAGGAACGAATTATGGTTTGATGGCATCTAGTGTGTCATTGATTGTATTCCCGCTGTTGATTGTGTATTTGTTCTTACAGAAATATATTGTCAAGGGACTGACTGCTGGAGCTGTAAAAGGTTAGAATGAAGGTAGAAACAAAACATTTTCTTTGTATAGATTTTGGAATTTTGCAAAGCAAATGAATGGGGGATAGGGCAAGACATGTACAAAGTAGTAATCATTGATGATGAGCCAATCATTGTAAAAGGTCTGGAGAAAACTATAAAGTGGGAAGAGCTAGGTTGTGTCGTGGTTGGAACGGCTTACAACGGTGTAGAAGGGTTGGATCTCATCCAGACAAAGAGGCCAGATATACTTATTTCGGATATTTGTATGCCTGGAATGGATGGACTTACCATGATTGCGGCGCGAAAGTCTGAATTTCCCAATATGGAGATTACAATTTTGACTGGATTTCGGGATTTTGATTATGCGCAACAGGCTATACGACTGGGTGTGTGTCGTTTTTTGTTAAAACCATCTATCATGGACGAACTCAATGAAGCGATTAAAGTCATGGTAGAAAGATTAGATAGAAAAAAGCTACTTTATAAAGAGGATGTAGCACAGACAGAGAAAGAAGAGGAAAAAGAAGAAACAGAAAATGTGGCAGGTAGCTTTATTGTGAAAAATGCGTTGGCGTTTATGGAGGAAAACTATGCAGAAAGGCTAAAGCTAGTGGATGTGGCTGATAAAGTTTATGTGAGTCAATGGCATTTGAGCAAACTGCTCAATAAATATACAGGTCAGAATTTTTCAGAGTTGCTCAATCATGTTCGCATGAAAAAGGCGAAGGAGCTTTTAGGTGATCCATCCTTGCGAATCAGTGATATAGCTGAAGAAGTGGGATTTTTGGATATGGCTCATTTCTCTCGCGTCTTTAAGAAATTAGCAGGGGTTTCGGCTAATGAATATCGAAATACAATCAGTGTGCCACAAAAGACAAAACAATGATTGGCAGCACCAATAAAGAATTTAGGCAACTACTAAAAAATAATCCTTCTTTTGGAAGTCATAATCCCCTTTTGCTAGACAAAAATCAGTGTCTAATAAAAGGGGATTTTTGAATCGTTTACAGTCTAGCTTATAAATAGATAGTGAATGATTTACTTTGTTTCATGTGTGCGTCTTACAAAAGTTCTTGACGTTTTGTATTACAAAAACTATAATGGCTTATAGATGCAAGGCAGGAATTTCCTACGGCAAAATTGACGGACAAACTTCAGTATAAAGATTGAATAGTGACAATAAGAACTATGAAGTAAAGGCAACAAGGACAGTAAAAAAGAAGTAAACTTATTTGAGTAAGACTTGAAATCAAAATGCAAAAATCAATGCAAAGAGAGTATTACAAACACTGCGAACTGGGTTTGTATAGAGAGGGGATTGAGCAAAATGTCAGTATTTAGTGATCTTGAGGATATGGATGAGCTAGAAGCAAAAAAACAACGGCAACAGCAGCAAGAGATAGAGGATATTATTAATATGCTAGACAGCAAAACACAGGGCGGAGTAAGCCGTATCAAGGTCAATGTGTCAGAACAGCAAGAAGAAGGTACTGTGAGCACACAGTATCATCATGGGCGGTGTGATGTAGGGAGTCCGTGGGCAAAAGGCAGTGTGAGAAATTTTGGATGTGACTAAAGGTTTTTGGCGACTTTTATGATTGTCATTGAATAAAAGCACATAATAATAGTTGAGTTTTTACAAGAAAGTGGGGTTATAGAGATGGCATTGAATAAAAAGCCGGTACATGGAATGAGAGATATCATGCCAGAAGAGATGCAGATACGCGATTATGTGATGGGTGTGATTAAAGAGACTTATAGTAAGTTTGGATTTATGTTAATAGAAACACCATGTATGGAGGATATAGGCAATTTAAGCAGTAAGCAGGGCGGCGAGAACGAAAAATTAATTTTTAAGATCTTAAAAAGAGGTGAAAAGCTCAATATAGAGGCAGCACAGACAGAGACGGACATTGTGGATTTTGGGATGCGTTATGATTTGACAGTTCCGCTTGTGCGTTATTATGCCAGCCATGCAAACGAACTGCCTGCTCCGTTTAAAGCATTGCAGATGGGAAGTGTATGGCGGGCAGACAAGCCGCAAAAAGGCCGATATCGCCAGTTTATGCAGTGTGATATTGATATTCTTGGGGAGTCATCTAATCTTGCGGAGATTGAGTTGATTCTAGCAACCACCACCACATTGAGCAAAATTGGATTTGATAATTTTGAGATTCGGATCAATGATAGACGAATTCTTAAGGCAATGGCAGCATACAGTGGCTTTGCACAAGAAGATTATGAGCGAATATTTATCACACTGGATAAGATGGACAAGATTGGTCTTGAAGGTGTGGAAAAGATATTGATTGAGGATGGATTTGCCATAGAGCAGGTAGAACGATATCTAGATCTTTTTAGGGGTGTCAAAAAAAATGAGGATTCTCTTGCATTTATTGAAAATACAGTGGCAGACTTTCTAGAGGATGATGTAAAGACTGGATTTAGAGAGATTATAGAAAGTGTCAATGCTACAAAAGAGGATTGTTTTAAATTGGTGTTTGATCCTACGCTGGTGCGTGGAATGTCTTATTATACAGGCACTATTTTTGAAATTGCGATGCCACAATTAGGTATAAGCTGTGGAGGTGGAGGGCGTTACGACAAAATGGTAGGCCGATTCACAGGAAAGGATGTGCCTGCATGTGGATTCTCAATTGGATTTGAGAGAATTATTCTTATTTTGATGGAGAATGGATTTAAAGTACCTAATCAAGGCAAAAAAATTGCTTATCTTATCGAAAAAGGTGTCACTAAAGAGGTGTTGTGTGATGCAATTGCACAGGCACAGCAGGAAAGACAAAATGGAATGAAAGTGCTTGTAGCGCGCATGAATAGAAATAAGAAATTTCAAAAAGATCAACTTCTTGCAGAAGGATATGAGGAATTTCGTGAGTTTTATAAAGAGGGATTAAAAAACTGATTGTATTTTTGGGAAGAGAAGTGCGGATATAAAGATGAGTGTTACGCACAAAGTCTCCATGTTTTGAAAGGAGTATGGTTATAAAGATGGCAGAGTCGATGAAAGGATTAAGGCGAACACATAGATGTACAGAGCTTTCTGCGGCTAATATTGGCGAGGAAGTCACAGTGATGGGCTGGGTGCAGAAGAGTAGAAACCGCGGAGGGATTATTTTTGTAGATCTGCGTGATCGGAGTGGAATTTTGCAGATTATTTTTGAGCAGGGAGAGGATCGAAGCCGCACAGTTGATGCAGAGCACTTTGAAAAGGCAGAAACTCTTCGGAGTGAATTTGTCATTGCAGTAGTTGGTAAAGTAGAGGGACGCGAAGGCAATACTAACGCCAATATGAAGACTGGAGATATCGAAGTGCGGGCGACACAGCTTCGAATTTTGTCAGAGGCAGAGACACCTCCATTTCCGATTGAGTCAGCATCCAAAACAAAAGAAGAGCTGCGGCTTACATATCGGTATCTTGATTTGCGCCGTCCTGATTTACAACAAAAGATTATGCTTAGAAGTCATGTGACTGCAAAAATTCGTGAATTCATGACACATGAAGGATTTCTAGAGATTGAGACACCAATATTAAATAAGTCTACCCCAGAAGGAGCACGGGATTATTTGGTGCCAAGTCGTGTTCATCCTGGCACATTTTATGCATTGCCACAATCGCCACAGCTTTTCAAACAGTTGTTGATGTGCTCTGGGTATGATCGATATTTCCAGATTGCAAAATGTTTTCGTGATGAGGATTTGCGCGCGGACAGACAACCAGAGTTTACACAGGTAGATATGGAGCTTTCCTTTGTGGATGTAGAGGATGTAATTGAAGTCAATGAGAGACTTTTACAGTATGTTTTTAAGGATGCTATCGGAATTGATATAACACTTCCAATTCCGCGAATCACATGGCAGGAGGCAATGGACCGCTATGGTTCTGACAAGCCAGATACGCGGTTTGGCATGGAGCTTGTCAACGTAAGTGATGTGATATCTGGATGTGATTTTGCTGTGTTTGCATCCGCATTGGAACAGGGAGGATCAGTGCGCGGAATCAATGCAAAAGGACAAGGCCAAATGCCCCGCAAGAAAATTGATGCATTAGTAGAATTTGCAAAAGGTTTTGGCGCGAAGGGATTGGCTTATATTGCAATTGGCCCAGACGGCACAACAAAATCTTCTTTTTCAAAGTTTATGACCGAGGACACAATGAACGCTTTGATCCATGCAATGGAAGGTGAAAGTGGAGACTTGCTTTTGTTTGCTGCGGATCAAAATAAAGTGGTGTGGGATGTGTTGGGTAATCTTCGGCTAGAGTTGGCAAGAAATCTAGAGTTGTTGGATAAAAATCAGTATAACTTCTTGTGGGTGACACAATTTCCTTTGTTGGAGTGGAATGAGGATGAAAAGCGATATGTAGCTATGCATCATCCATTTACCATGCCAATGGAGGAAGATTTGGAACTTTTGGATACAGATCCTGGCAAAGTGCGCGCAAAGGCATATGATATTGTGCTAAACGGGACAGAACTCGGTGGCGGCAGTGTTCGTATTTTTCAGAATTCTATTCAGGAAAAGATGTTTGAGATTATTGGTCTATCTAAAGAGACTGCGCAGGAGCGCTTTGGCTTTTTGCTCAATGCATTTCGCTATGGAGTGCCTCCTCATGCAGGACTTGCGTTTGGACTTGACCGCATGGTGATGCTTATGGCACAGGCAGATTCTATCCGTGAAGTGATTGCTTTTCCAAAGGTCAAGGATGCCTCCTGCTTGATGTCAGAGGCGCCAAATGTCGTGGATGTAGAGCAGTTAGAAGAATTAGGGATTGCGCTTGTAAAGGAATAACTAATAAATATCCACAAAAAGATTGTTGGCAACTTGCAGATTTTTTTAAGAAGCTTGGATATTCTTATGATAAGGATTTTACTGACGGAGAGATAGAGATGACAGTACAGGCACAGACAGGCAAAAAAACAACACGGGCAAAAACGACAGTCAGAACAAAAGGGCTTTCTCGAAAGAAAAAGCTTGCGCGCGAGATAATCGCCCGACTAAAGAAGGCATATCCTCAGTCGGGCTGTACGCTAGACTATAATGAGGCGTGGAAACTTTTGGTCAGTGTGCGTCTGGCGGCACAGTGTACAGATGCGCGTGTCAATGTGGTGGTGCCAAATCTATATAAAGAGTACCCTAGCATAGAGGCATTGGCGGATGCACAGGTGGAAGATATTGAGCGCATTATCAAACCATGTGGTTTGGGGCACAGCAAGGCTAGAGATATTAGTGGCTGTATGAAAATGCTGCGCGATGAATTCGATTGCAAGGTGCCAGATGATTTTAATACTCTTCTAAAGCTTCCAGGAGTGGGTAGAAAGAGTGCAAACTTAATTATAGGGGATGTATTTGGAAAACCTGCAATCGTGACAGACACACATTGTATCCGACTTACCAATCGCATGGGATTGGTGGACAATATCAAAGAGCCAAAAAAGGTAGAAATGGCATTGTGGGAGATTATCCCTCCCAATGAGGGGAATAGTTTTTGTCATAGACTTGTAGAACATGGTAGAGAAATCTGTACTGCGAGGACAAAGCCATACTGTGATCGATGTTGTCTCAATGACATTTGTAAGAAAAATATATAATAAAAAATTATTGAAAGCTGTATTCATAGAGCGAATACAGCTTTTTGGGTGCTTGCGTTAAGTGTGACTAATGAGTTAGTCTATCTTTTGGTGGAAACAATGAAAATAAATTAATAAGAAGCGGAAACACTACAAGAAACGAGTAGTATGCAGAGTCTGTACACCAAAGATAAGCAAACTAAAAATTTGCAAAAGTTTGTCTATTGCATGGTGCAGCAGTAGGAACAGATATAGAAAGTAATCACTAGAAAGTATTAAAAACAAGGAGTGTTATGGTAGAGAGAAATCAGGAAATTTTCCATCCAATTACATTGGAGGACAGAGACTGGATAAATAAGAAATTAGCAGAAGAGAATCTCAATGCATGTGAATATACATTTGCAAACAATTTTATTTGGGCAGAAGTATATCATGTACAAGTGGGAGAGATTGGATACTGTGGCGTGATTCAATATCAAGAAGAGGGAGAAGTTAGGTACTCTTTTCCGTTTGGGAATGGAGATAGGAAGGCGGCCGTTCAAGAACTTTTAGATATTTGTTCGACACAGGGCTATCCGTTGAGATTGTATCCTGTCTGCGAAAAACAGCGTCAGGAACTAATCGAATGGTTTCCTGGAAAATTTGAAATTGATTCAGACAGAGCAGATTCTGACTATGTATATACTGTGGAAAAGCTGTCCACTCTTAGAGGAAAAAAGCTTCACGGAAAACGCAATCACATTGCGCGTTTTATGGATGACGGTGATTGGAAATATGAGGCTATGACCGAAAAAAATATAGATGAGTGTCGCAAGATGGCAAAAAAATGGATCAAGATGCGTTCTGAGAAATGGAATGAGCAGATGGAACAAGAAATGGGAGCGCTTGAAAAGGCATTTGCACAGTTTTATGAGTTGGAATTGGTGGGAGGCGTGTTGTACAAATCAGATAAGATGGTGGCATTTTCCATAGGAGAACGCCTAAACAAAGATACATTTGTTGTACATTTTGAAAAGGCATATCCCGATTTACAAGGTGCCTATCCAATGATTAATCAACAGTTTGTATTGCATGAGGCACAGGAGTTTGCATTTGTCAATCGCGAGGAGGATACAGGCGATCTAGGGATTCGAAAAGCAAAACTTTCGTATTATCCAGACATGCTCATAAAAAAATATCATGCTTTAGAAAGCAGTGTGGTATTTGCATGTGAACAGGATAGAGAGTCTATCACACAGATTTGGAAGAGTTGTTTTGGTGACAGCAATGAGTATATTGCGTTGTATCTTTCAAACCGTTTTGAGACAGAAAATATGTTGGTGATATATGAGGACAAGAAGCCTGTATCAATGGCTAGTATGCTGCCAGTACAAGTTACGATAGACGGACAAAAAAGAGCTGCTAGATATGTCTATGCTGTGGCAACTTTGCCAGCATACAGAGGAAAAGGATATGCATCAAAAATTATAAACTATGCATCAAAAAAATATAAGGAACCACTGTTATTGCAGCCAGCGCAGGAGTCATTAGAGCGATATTATACAAAACTTGGCTTTACAAAGACATTTCAGGAAAGTCCTTGTTGGTTATATCATAACAGTAAAGCACAGATAGGTTATGGGCAAGATACAAGAAAAGAAGACTGTGCAAAGTCTGAACTGAGAAAAGCAGATATAGAAGATTGGCAGCAAAAACAAATGAATGGGACTACAATATCAAATTTAAATGGATGGGAAGTGACTAAAGCAACACCAGCAGAATATAAAAAAATCCGCGATCAGTATTTTGAAAAAGAAGGATATGTAGAGTGGGATGAGCAGGCAGTAGCATATGCCATGATGGAAAATGAGTTTTGTCATGGTCTAACCCTGAAATTGACTCAAAATGAGCGAACTGCTGTGGTCATGTATCGAGTTGAAGGAAAATGCCTTAAGATTGTGGAGACAACTCTTTCCGAAAAGGAACTGGGTGCTCTTTTAGGCGAATTGTTGATATATACCAATACAACAAAGGCATATGCACAAAATGCAGGTGGAATGATAAGGCTTCCTGAAAAGGAAAAACTTTGGGAATTTGAGGAGGGATATCTAAATTTGACATTAGCATAAGATATATATAAAAATAAATCAATAAAAATGATAAATTTTGACTATTTTCAAGTAGAAAAATTTATGGTACGATAGAGACAATAAAACATCATTTTTTATGACGTTCAAACATCATAAAAAATGATGTTTGGTATAAAGATATTTTTTATAAAAATAAAAGGCTATGAACAGGAGTAGTAGTTGTGCGGAGTATTTCAGAGAGCTGCTGGTTGGTGCGAGGCAGTATACAAAGGCAGTGAACTCACCTGGGAGCTGTGTGTCTGAACAAACAATATTAAAGAGTGTTTCAATAGGATACAACGGAGTCCACCGTTACAGGGATAAGGCATTATTGTGCTGATGAGGGCATGTTTTTCGGAGCATGAAGTAGAGTGGTATCGCGGAAGGAGTATTATTAGGAAGCTATAATCTTTCGTCTCTACAACATTTGGGTTGTGGAAACGGAAGATTTTTTTGTCAGATAGTGTTCCACAAAACAGATAGCGCATCAATTTATTATGGGAAGTGGAGGATATGGACATGAATAATGCAAGCAAGTATGAAAAGACCTACTTTTTACCGCCATCTTGTACCTATGATTGGGTAAAAAAGGATGCAGTGACAGCGCCGCCTATCTGGTGTTCCGTCGATTTGCGAGATGGAAATCAGGCTTTGATTGAACCGATGAGCCTAGATGAAAAATTACAGTTTTTTCAGCTCTTAGTGGATATTGGTTTCAAGGAGATTGAAGTAGGATTTCCAGCAGCTTCTGAAACAGAATATGAGTTTATGAGAGCATTGATTGAAAGAAATATGATACCACAAGATGTGACTGTGCAGGTATTGACACAGGCACGTGAGCATATTATCAAAAAGACATTCGAGGCTGTAAAAGGAGCACCACACGCAGTTGTACATTTGTATAATTCCACCTCGGTAGCGCAGCGTGAACAGGTGTTTAAAAAAAGTAAGGAGGAGATTAAGCAGATTGCCATTGATGGGGCAATGTTATTGAATGAGCTTGCTGCCAAGACAGAAGGTAACTTTTCTTTTGAATATAGTCCAGAAAGTTTTCATGGCACAGAGGTGGATTATGCTGTCGAAGTGTGCAATGCAGTGCTTGATATATGGAAACCTACTCCAGACAAAAAGGCGATTATCAACATACCAACCACTGTGGAAAACGCTATGCCACATGTGTTTGCAACTCAAGTTGAGTACATTCATAAAAATTTGAAATACAGGGATGCTGTTATTCTTTCTATACATCCGCACAATGATCGTGGTTGTGGCGTGTGTGATGCAGAACTGAGTATTCTTGCAGGGGCAGACCGCATAGAAGGGACATTGTTTGGAAATGGAGAGAGAACAGGAAATGTGGATCTTGTCACAGTGGCTATGAATATGTTTTCTCATGGAGTAGATCCCAAATTAGACTTTTCCAATATGATAGAGATTCGGGAAAAATATGAGCAGTTTACACGTATGCAGGTACATGACAGACAACCATATTCTGGAGATTTAGTTTTTACAGCATTTTCAGGATCTCATCAAGATGCCATTGCAAAAGGGATGCAATGGCGCGAAGAACACAATACAGAAAAATGGACAGTGCCCTACCTTCCAGTTGATCCTAAGGATGTGGGAAGAAATTATGAGGCGGATGTCATACGCATCAATAGCCAGTCTGGCAAAGGCGGTGTCAACTATATTCTTAGGCAAAATTATGGGATATCGCTTCCTGAGGCTATGCGTGAAGAAGTAGGATATCTTGTGAAGGATGTCTCAGATCAGGAGCACAAAGAGCTTTCACCGCAGTGGGTTTATGATATTTTTTGTGAGCAGTATATAGACAATATGCCATTTTTCCAGATTAAGGAGTGTCATTTCAAACAGATTGATGGTATTATGGCAGAGGCAGTTATCACCTGCGGAGATAAAAAAACGACTGTAGATGCCAATGGAAATGGCCGCCTGGATGCGGTGAGCAACACAATCAAACAGTATTTTGGTATCAGTTATCAGCTTTCTAATTATGAGGAGCACGCACTCACAAAAGGCTCGTCCTCCAAGGCAATTGCGTATGTGTGCATTACGTGTCAGGGTGAAAAATTCTGGGGTGCAGGTATGGATGATGACATTATCAAAGCCTCTATACATGCATTGTGTGTGAGTGTCAATAAGTTGCCACAACTTCAGGATAATCCAGCATGTCAGGATGAACGCATGATGAAGATTATGAATTACTTGCAGGCAAACTATCAGGCGGTAGCCCTAGGGGATGTGGCGGCACATTTTCATCTGTCTGAGTCTTATTTGAGCAAGTACATTCATGATAAGTCAGGAAAAACGTTTGGAGATATTTTGGTGAATATCCGTATGAAAAAAGCAAAGACATTGCTTAGAAATGGAAATATGACAGTGGAGAATGTAGCGATGGCAGTAGGCTATCCCAATGTGGAACACTTTAATCGTATCTTTAAGAGAAAGATGAGTATGACACCAGTACAATACAGAAAAGGAGAAAAAGTGACAGATGAGAGCGAGTTCTCAAAACCTGTTCAATAGATGAATGACAACAAAGTATTGTGGTAGCCTCTAGTAGAGGTGGATGTAACAAGCCTCAACAGGTGGTGATACCTGTTGAGGCTTTTCCGTTTTTACACCAGGTGCCCACAAAGTGCAATAGGTATAAAAAAATAACAGTTCAACCATACCCGTTTCATGTCGGGCGTGCGCCCTATAAAATCGAATATACAAAATGCCTTATGAGAGCAAGCTCCCAACAGCATTTTATATATTCAATTTTGCATGGCTGAACTGTTATATCAAAAGTTACTATTCAGCCATACCCATTCATAAGTTGTCGGATTGTACCATCTGACAATTCATTTTGGCTATTTCCGACAACTTATTTCATGTCGGGCGTGCGCCCTATAAAATCGAATATACAAAATGCCTTATGAGAGCAAGCTCCCAACAGCATTTTATATATTCAATTTTGCATGGCTGAACTGTTACGTCAAAAAGTAAAAAAGGTTCAAAATATGGTGACAAAAGCACAATTTCATGATAAAATCATAGATGTTTGGGCAGGAGGGCATATATGAGTGATTTTAAAGAGAGTCTTTTTGAGCGAAAGAGCTTTATCTATCAAGTGGGAAATAGTTATTATGCTATAGGCGGCAATACTTTTGCAGGGATTACCGATTCTCCAGAGTTAGACAACATAGAGCTTTTTAGAAATGCATTGAAAAAAGAAAATGATAGACAGATTGCTAAGTATCTTGACAAGATTTTGCGCATTGCCAATACATACCGTGCAGATGCAAGAGAGTATTATAAAGTAAAGGACAGGCTGTTTCGATTCTTAGATGAACTAGAGCAAAGAGATCTCAAAGAATATCAAGCTTTACAAGCGCAAGTATTTGAGGTGGATGCGCTTATTGAAAAATATCAACAGTAAGAAGCATTTGCAGCATAAAGCACACAGATATGGACACATAAAGTTGGTCTATTTTGTCATTTTTTATGTGTAGACAAATTGAAATAATTATGTTATTATAATCCGAGATATAAAGATATAAAAAAAACTTTCATCATGCACAGCCTGCCGTCTGGTGGGTCGCATGGGCATCCATACTATGAAAGTCAAAGACTTTCATAGTAAACCCCCATGTCTGTCATCAGACACCACTATGAATGAAAG
>CAJUHQ010000052.1:0-22939 GCA_910586095.1 uncultured Lachnospiraceae bacterium
GCTGTTGGGAGCTTGCTCGCATAAGGCATTTTGTATATTCGATTTTATAGGGCGCACGCCCGACATGAAATGGGTATGGCTGAATAGTAACAATTTATGTTAGAACCAATCTATATATCTTTTCCATAAATATCTCTCGTATAAATTTTTTCCTTAACATCTTCTAGTTCCTGCGTCATGCGATTGACAATAATGACATCTGACATTTTCTTAAATGTCTCTAAATCGCGAATGACCTTAGAATTAAAAAACGTGTCCTCTTTTAACACTGGTTCATATACCACCACTTCGATTCCTTTTGCTTTGATCCGCTTCATAATTCCCTGTATAGAGGACTGACGGAAATTGTCCGAATCTGTCTTCATTGTCAATCTGTATACCCCAACCCGATTCGGATTCTTGGCTAATATCATATCTGCAATATGATCTTTTCTGGTCCTATTGGCATCCACAATCGCCGATATAATATTGTTTGGAACATTCTCAAAATTTGCCCGCAACTGTTTAGTGTCCTTTGGCAAACAATATCCACCATAACCAAAAGAAGGATTGTTGTAGTGCATACCAATTCTAGGATCTAAACCAACGCCTTCAATGATCTGTTTGGTATCTAATCCCCTAGTTTCCGCATATGTGTCTAACTCATTAAAATACGCTACACGCAGTGCCAAATATGTGTTAGCAAACAGCTTGATAGATTCTGCCTCTGTCGGATCAGTAAACAGCGTTGGAATATTTTGTTTGATTGCTCCTTCCTTGAGTAGATTGGCAAAAACTGTTGCGCGCTTGGACTGTTCCCCAACAATAATACGTGACGGATACAAATTGTCATAAAGAGCTTTGCCCTCACGCAAAAACTCCGGTGAAAAAATCACATTGTCAATCCCGTACTTTGCTCGGATAGATTTGACATACCCAACAGGCACTGTTGATTTAATAATCATCACTGCTGCTGGATTCACATCCATTACCAACGTAATCACCGACTCTATAGAGCTGGTATCAAAATAATTTTTCTTTGGATCATAATTTGTAGGTGTCGCAATAATGATGTACTCTGCATCCTTATAAGCTGATACTGCATCCACAGTCGCTCTCAAATCTAATGGAACTGTCTTTAAATACTCCTCAATCTCTCTGTCAACAATTGGCGATTGTTTACTATTTACAAGATCCACTTTTTCCTGAACAGTATCTACTGCTGTCACTTGATTATGCTGTGCCAACAAAACAGCGTTAGAAAGCCCTACATATCCTATTCCCGCTACTGCAATCCTCATATTAACTCCCCCATTCTTACCAAATTCGCCGTGTGAAAAATTTATTTTTCACACTTTTACATCCATTCATTCCAAAACTGTTCTACTTGCCTTCCAATATTCTCCGCGCACACTACTGTATAATTGTTCCATTCCCGCGGAAACATTCGTCTGTAGGAAGGTTCTAAAAATCGCTCGTCTAACAGTGCAATCACCCCAATATCCTCAACAGTGCGAATCACTCTACCCGCAGATTGTAGTACTTTATTCATGCCTGGATAACGATAAGCATAGTCGAATCCATTCTCTCCTTGCCCATCAAAATACTCCTTTAATAACTCTCGCTCACACCCAATCTGCGGAATCCCTGTTCCCACAATCACTGCACCAATCAAACTATCATATTTTAAATCAATACCCTCCGAAAAGATTCCTCCCATCACACAAAATCCAATCAGTATTCTGCCTTCTACCTGCGTTTCATACTCTATGTCAAAATCAATATTTTGTGTCAAATCACAATGTGTATTCCCCTGAAAACAAAGCAAAAATTCCTCTCTCTTTTCCTCGCTCATATAGTCTTCTTGTACAATACACTCCATGCTCTCCTCGTCAAAATACAGATCTACAAAACATTCATATACCTGTTCTAAGAAAAGATGAGATGGCAAAAAAACCATATAATTTCCTTGCTTTTGGCGCACCATCTCATAGATATACCGCGCGATGCGCTCAAACTCCTCCCTCCCTCGTCTAGTATATTTACTTGTCACATCTTTGGCAATCAAAAGTGCACGCTTCTCCTGCTGAAAAATAGACTTTGCATACACCTCATAATCTGTTGGCTCTCCTCCTAACAACTTCTTATAATATTGTATTGGCAAAAAAGTCGCAGAAAACAAAACACTACTTCTGCCCTTATTCATACATTGTCTTAGATTGCATGATGGATCGACACAGAAAAGTTTGAGCATAAAGCTGCCATTCTCTGTAAGTTGACTGTACACTATATAGTTGCTGTCCATTATCTCATACATATTGAGAAAGTGTGAGATTGCAAAATAAAATTCTAACAACTCCTCCTTACCTAGAAATGTATCATGCTCATCTAAAAAATCATCAATTGCCCCATACAAAGTTCTCAATGCCATGACAAAACCATCAATCATCTCCTCTTTGCGGTAGCGTTCACACTCACGTTTCATTATCAAAAGTTCTTTGTTGCATCGCTGTGCATATGTCACAATTTTAGGCGAATCTTCCTTCATCAAATGCTTTATATCCAAAAACGACTCTTTTAAAAGTGCAGCACTATACATTTCTCTGCCACGTTCTAAAAGATTATGCGCCTCATCAATCAAAAACACATATTCTCTTTTTCCAGCTCCATCCGCAAAAAAGCGCTTTAAATACACACGCGGATCAAACACATAATTGTAATCGCAAATAATCACATCCGAAAATAAACTCATATCGAGACTCATCTCAAAGGGACATACCATATATTTCATGGCATATTCTGTCACTTTCTCCCGCGTAAAATGATTCTCATGTGTAAGAAGATCATACATAGCCTCATTGATGCGGTCAAAATGCCCCTTTGCATAAGGACAACTGTCTGGATTGCATGTAACGGTTTCTTCTTTCTTTTGCTTTGCAGGACAAATTTTATCCTTTGCAGTCAAAACCGCCATCTTCATACAAAGCCCGTTGTCTTGCAACAGTCCAAAACATTCCTGTGCAACCGTGCGTGTAATGGTCTTTGCTGTCAGATAAAAAATCTTTTCTGTCAATCCTTCTCCCATTGACTTGACTGCTGGAAAAACTGTGGAGATTGTCTTACCTACACCTGTTGGCGCCTCCAAAAACAACTTGCGCCGATGGTAAATTGTCTGATAAACATACGTTACAAGTTCCTTTTGTCCCTCGCGATAAGAAAACGGAAATGATAACTGCTTTATGGATGTTGTGCGCAGTCTATTCCATGTAAACTGGAAGTCGGTCCATTTTATATACTCTGTCAGCAATGCATCAAACCAACTTTCCAATTCCTTTTTAGTGTAGTCCTCATGAAAATATTTTACTTCCTCTGTCTCTATATTGCAATAGGTCATGCGTACACCAATAGAATCAAGATGATTATCGTGCGCGTACATAAAGGCATAACATTTTGCCTGTGCTAGATGTACGCCCACTGGCTGTACAATGCGCTTGAGTTCCTTGTAAGTTCCTTTGATCTCATCAATGATAACCTTATCTGTCTCTACTAATGATACCGCTGCCAGACTACGCTTTGTCTCTCCCCAATGATAGTCTATAATACCATCTGCGCGTCCCTCTAAAATAATATCATATCCCGTCTCTTCGACAATATGTGTCTCTATCTGTTCTGTATCATGCAGATATGATTCTATATTCAAATCCGTCTTGGACACATGTTGGATATATTTTAGGCTCACCTCCGCATGATACTCACTTCCCATGCGCTTTTGTAACATTTTGTGTATACGACTTCCCTCTTGCATAGCTGTATCATAGCCACCTGATCTTCGATTGTCTATGCTTCCCTCGCGCAGTATAAATTCTACAAGTTGCCTAACTGATACATGTATCTCCATCTTTATACCCCTTGCGTGCCCTGACACGCAGACCCATCAATATTTGAAAATAAACTCTTTTCAAACTTGTATCCTCTCTTATCTAACTTTGCGCCTGCTTTAGTGAACTCTCATCAAACACACACCTTAGCGCTACTACTGACGCCATTTTCTCCTCTGGATTTTGTGACGACAATCTTCTTCTCAATCTGGTCATTGAGCTGTGCCACATGGGAAATAATGCCCACAAGCCGATTCCCTTCTGTAAGGCGCACCAACGCTTTCATAGCCTGATCCAAAGCCTCACCATCCAATGAGCCAAACCCTTCATCCACAAACATAGAATCCATCTGTATCCCGCCAGCATAGGATTGAATCTCATCTGACAATCCTAAGGCCAACGACAATGACGCCTGAAAGGCCTCTCCTCCTGACAGCGTTTTTACACTGCGCTGTGTTCCATTGTAATGATCCACCACACATAAGTCCAGTCCTGCTTTTTCTTTTCGATTCTCTCCCACTTCATCCCGTTTTAGTTCATACTGACCACTACTCATGGTAAGCAATCTCAAATTGGCGCGTCTAATAATACGTTCAAAGTAAGTCATTTGAATATACGTTTCTAGCTCAATCTTTTGCTTTTTGCTCAATTTTCCATTGGCTGTGTTAGAAAGCGCCTGCATCCAGACATATTTCTTCTCTACATCCACAATATCATTCTGTTTTGCCTGTACTCTTTGTACGATCAATCGATTTGTGGTAAACGCATGATGATTTTGATCTCTTTGTATGTGAATCTGTCTCTTTTCTTGCTGAAGTTGTTCTTTTTTGGCAAGGACCTCCTCCTCACTGAGAATTCCTCCCTTTTTTGCCTCCTCAATCTGTGTTTGCAGCGTTTCAATGACTGACACAAAATGATTATTTCTTGTTTTGTAATTTGTATATGTTTGCTCCGCTGTACACAACGCTGCCTCTAGCGCTTCTTTTCGTTGTTGCAATATCTGGATGTGTGTTATTACATCCTCCCTACATTCTTTGCCAATTTGTTGTCTGATCTTTTCTATTTGTTGCTTTCGTGCATCCTCCTGCACATGCAATCTTGTTATTGCAACTTCGGATTTTTGGATCGCTTGCGCAATATCTCGTAACTGCTCCTCCTGTTTGGGAATCTGTTTTTCTAATTGTTGCTTTTTTAACAATTGTACGCGATTGTTCTCCTGTTCACACGCCAATGTAACAAGCTGTTTTTCCAACTCCTCCACAGCATGAACAGCCGCTTCCTTTACAGTCTCTTCGGACATCTCTTCAGTCTTTGTATCCTTTTTTGCAAATGATGGGATTGTCTCACGAAGCGTTTCTAGGAGTTGACGGACTCTCTCTTTACGCCCTCTCTTACTGTCTACTATCTGTTTTTCTAATTGAAATAATTGTTCTTGATTTTTGGTAAGCTGCTCTTGACTGTATCGCTTTTGTTCTTCTGCTTCTTTCTTTTTTTGTAACTCCTTATCCAAAATGTCGATACAGACAGATAACCTTTTATCATACTCCTGTATACAATTTACTACTTCTACAAGGGTACTTACATGAATGTCTACAAAATTCTGACCACTTCTTTCCTCTATCCATTGTTTTACTGCCAAAAGACACTCCTGTGCTTGCACAATCTCTTCTGCTATGCGATTTTGTAGCGCACTGGCTTGCCCCTTCAGATCCGCCTCTTGCTGCTGAAACATCCCTAGCTTGTCTCTAAGCTGTTTCCAGTCCTTTTCGTGTTCTGCTGCCTCTTCTTCTAATAACTCTAATCGCCTCTTATCAGCCCAAGCCCTCTGCAACAAATCTAGGCTATGTGCCGCCTCTTGTTGTAATTGTATCTCCCACTCCTGCGCGCTCCTGTCATTGTCTCCTGTCATCTTCATCTGTGAAAGAAAAAGTTCCCACTGTCTTTTCTTTTCTTCCACTTGTCCGCGCGCTGTAGCGGCGGCTTGCTCTCTTTCTAGTAAAAGAGTATCTAGCTGTCTTTGTCTTGTCTGTGCCTCTTCTATTCTTCTTGTTACTGCTGCCTTTTTGTCACAACACTCCTTGTTTGTGCTAAGAGCTTGACAGAGCGCTTGTGCCTGTTTTTTATATTGTTGTACTGCTGCTGAAATCTGCTCTTTCAGCTCTTCTATAGTATCAACAGTGTCACCAAACCAACTTTTCACTAGTTCCTCTACCAGTTTTCGTTGCTCTTTGCATCTCTCCTCTAGCTGTCCTGCCCTCTCACTACTTCGTGCCGCTTTTGTCTCCACTTCAGAAAGTTTTCTTTTCTCCTGATCTAACTGTGTTTTGTCAATTGCTGTTTCCTGTAGCTGTGCTGGCATTGGATGATGCACAGAACCACAAACTGGACAAGCCTCTCCACTTGCTAACCCACGTGCCAAAAGTCCCGCTTGGGCGTCCAAAAAATTTTTTTCCATCTGCTGATATAGCGCGATCTGCTGTTGTTTTTGGACACTAACCTCCTGATATTGTTTTTGTGCTGCTACAAGTTCCACCTGCCTTTTTTCTAGCTCTGCAATCTGTTCTTGTATTTGTCTAAGTGTCTGCTCTTGTTGTGCACAGTCTCTCTCTTGTTGCTGCAAAATCAGTTTTTGTTCCTCTGCGCTCTCAATAGTCTCCAACTCTTCTCTCAACAATTGTAACTGTTTTTGCTGTTGCTCAACTTGTACACGCGCCTGATTGCATCGCTCATCCAGCTCTTTTGTGCAATTTTGTATATTGGCAAGGCTCTTTTGTTGCTCCAAAAAAGAATCTAGCTTTTCTTTTGCTGTATTAGCCCTATGACGACACTCCACTTCCTGCTCTCTTGCATTTTTTAACGTTTCCTGTTCTGCCTTTCTCTTCTCATCTGCCTGCCTAAAAAGTAGTTCGCTGTTTGTGAGTGCCTTAAGCTCTTGTTCTATCTGTGCTGCTTCACTCTCTATACGTTTCTGCGTGGTTTGGTCCTTTTCTATCACTCTATTGTATTCTAAAAGTCTCTGTTGAAATTGTTTTGTCTTAGAAAGCACAAGCTCACGGTCTGAAAGATCTTCTATCTGTCTTTTGCGATGCTCCACATCCTCTGCAAAGGCCGCCACTCTTTTTTGCGCCTCTTCTACTTGTCCTTGAATATCTTTTTGTTTTTCGATTTCCTGCTCGAAACCTTTTATCTGTTGCCAAAGACTGTTTTTGCTGCGCAGTATTGTTCTGTGTCTATGTTCTAACTGTTCACGTTCCTCTCCCACACCAGAAAGCTGTCCAAACTGATTTCGGTCAAACAATAAAGACTCTGCCAACGTTTGTTCTTGTCGCTCAAGCTGTTGTTTATATTCCGTTTCTTGTTGTATCACCTGTCCACTTTCTTGCAGCAAAAGCAATTCTTTCTCTAACTGCCTAAACAATTCTATCTTTTGTTGTTGCTGTTCTATTTCAATAGCAATGGGTTCACATTCTTTGGCATTGTTTTTTGCCTCCTCAAATTGTAGTTTTGCCTGTATAAGAAGTGGCTCTAACTCTTTTTGTTCTGCCTGATTTCGCATCAGTTCTCTATGCTGTTGACTAACCTTTTGGATAAGTCCAATTAACTGATCTTCTTTTTGGATCTGTATATCTAGAGTTTCAATCTGTGTATCTAGCTTGGATAATGCCTCTTCCTCCTCACAACACAGCTCCTCTAACAACGCCATCCCCTCTACAATTCTACCGTCAAACTGATCTTTTTGGAGGGTGCGCAACTTTGTGGAAAGAGGGGTATTCTCTGTGCAGACAATGCTATCCATATCTTGATTAATGCTTCGCCGCAGTTCATTGTATACACTTTCCTGTTCCTTAACTGCCACCTTAAGCTGTTCTTGCAGTTTCTGATATAACCCTGTATTGAATATCTGACGAAAAATAGTGCCGCGTTCCTCCGTCCCTGCTAACAAAAGCTTCTGAAAATCTCCCTGTGCAATCATCGCAATCTGTGTAAACTGCCTGCGGTCTAGTCCAATAATCTCCACAACGGCCTTTGTCACCTCTTTTGACTTAGTAACAGGTCCTCTACTGTCAGGATAAATCAACTGTGCGTCGGCTTTCTGAATAGTATATCCCTCACCTCTACCCTTTGGACGCTGATATTCTGGATTTCGCCTTATCTGATATTGTTTGTGCCGATACTCAAATGTAAATTCAACGTAAGTAGGAACATTACTTTGCGCATATTTACTCCGAAACATATCCGCCTTTCGCACATCGCCGCTAGCTTCCCCGTACAATGCAAACACAATCGCATCAAAAATCGTCGTTTTTCCTGCACCTGTATCTCCTGTAATCAAATATAACCCCTGTCCGCCTAGTTGTTCAAAATCAATTTCTGTTCTTTCTGCGTAAGGTCCAAATGCATTCATTATCAGCTTTACTGGCTTCATATGCACACTCCTTTTTTCCTTTGTCTAATGCCCAATCCCCCATCATTATCTATATCCTTTTTAGTCCTTTTCATGGTTCTTTAAATCTTCTATCATACTCCGAACCCAATCGGCCTGTTCCTTGCTCATTGGCTGATTATTTTGCCACTGGTAAAACGCTTCAAACAGTTCAAATTCTGTCTTTTGTTCGATCTCAGTCACAGGCTCTACCATACGATTCTGTCTGGTGCGATGGTTGTCATACTCTAAACGCATCAAATTAGGATAAATAATGCGCAATTTTTGCAGCCCATCAGGAATATCTTCCTCATCAGTCAGTGTAATCTGTATATAATCTTGTGTATTGCTGCCTTGATAAAACGAAAGCGCTGTCACTTCTTGATACGTTCCGCGTATTTTGCGCATGTCACGCATCGCAATAAGTGGAATAGTATCAATATGTATTTGTCCTTTTTCCTGTAAATCCAAGATTGTGACCGTTTTTTGTTGTTCAGCCTCGGAAAAAGAATATTTTAATGGGGTTCCACAATAACGCACAGTTCTTCGCGTCACAGATTGAGGACTGTGAATATGCCCTAGAGCTACATAGTCAAAGGCTTCAAATACTTCTGCGTCCACATTGTCAAGCCCTCCAACAACAATCTCTTCTGACTCACAGCGACTTGCGCCTGTTACAAACTGATGTGCCACCAAAATATTGCGCTTGCTGCGATCAACTTCTATATGTTCTACTGCAATCTGCACTGCCTCCTGATAGCTCTCTGGCTGCTTTTGTTCTTCTTTATCCTCCAAAGCATGACGCACAAGTGCAGGTTTTATAAATGGAAGCAAATAGACACAAATCTCCCCATATGAATCATGCAATACAATCTTAGACACGGTTCCATCATATACTGGTGACACATAGACACCCCTACTGCTCATCAACTTTGCCCCAAACGCAATTCGCTCCGCAGAATCATGATTGCCACTCACAACAAATACTGTTTTCTTTCGATCTGCAAGATTGGTCAAAAACCAATCAAACAACTGCACTGCCTCAGCAGAAGGGACAGGTTTATCATAGATATCTCCCGCAATCAAGACCCCTTCCACTTGTTCTTTGTCCACAATGTCTAAAATGTTATTTATGATATATTTTTGATCTTCAATCATAGAAAATCCATTGACACGTTTCCCAATGTGAAGATCTGATATATGTAAAAATTTCATATCAATTGTCGTGTTCCTTTCTCACCTGCAAATAATAGTGATTCAAGCCTACATTCTATTACGAACATTTGTTTTTATAGTGTCCTCTTTCATTGTAAACGTACATCATGCAATTCTGAAATGTCGTATATTATTTCAGGCCGCATGGCCATCTTGTCCTTTAACTTTTATTGTATGCAATCTGTCATAAAATGTAAAGTTTAATCTCATCACAAAAAAAGTGCCTCTGTGCCCAAGATACATACTCGGTACAGAAACACTTTTTTGATAAACGAGCTTCCTAATGCCTAACTACAACTGTCAAAATGGCTGTCATATCTTCTATGCTGTTGCCAATGTATTTACATATCTCTCAAACTCATCGCTATGTCCTGTATACTTTAATGTAAGAATCGCTCTAAAATCAAGCCCCATCACGCCCAGAACGGACTTCGCGTTCACAATGTAGTGATTATGAGAAATTTTAACATCAAAGTCACATTTTGAAGCCTCGTTTACAAAGTCACAGATGTCTGCTGGAGTCATCCTAATCTTTCGTTCCCTTGTCATATATGAACACATCCTTTCTTAAAAATTGCATCGTTGGGAAATAAACCTTATTGTACATTTGTACCGTTTATTTTGACTTTAATATTATACAATATTTTACATAAAGTAAAGCATTTTTTCCCATTTTTCTTACTTTCGGCGGTTTACTCATCCGATGACATATTTCACCGCATTTTGCATTTTTTTACTGTAAACTTTTTATAGTAAATGTTTTCCATTTTTCTTTTTTTTATTCATTTTTCCTATAAGCACTAACAAGACTATTGGAATAATTTATATTTTTCTTTTGCAAAATCGCTCCCATTTTCGAATGTTTGTTTTAGAATAGAAACGAACGATTATTGTATCTAAAAGTAATACTTTTGCTCTTTAAAACAAAACTATTTTCGATTATAATGTACAGAAACCCAAACACCAACATGGTCGCAACCCTATATTGAATCGACGCAAAAGAGAGGTATTTACTATGACTGCGATGAAATGGTTCTACTCATTCCTCAAAAAACACAATCGAACTATAGTGCTAGGTCTTTTTTTGGTGACTGTAATCTCTGTGCTCGCCATCGTCAAGCCGATTGTGTCAGGCTCTATTGTCGATAATGTCATTATCGCTGGACAATATAGCTTACTTCCAAAACTGATTGTACTACTTATCCTAATCACTGTTCTGCGTGGTCTTATGCGCTTTTGGTCACAGGTAATCTTTGAAACTTGTTCACAAGATGTCCTATACTCCATGCGCGACACGGTTTACAGAAAATTGCTTCAAGAAGATTTTAACTTTTATAACAAAAATCGTACTGGTGATCTGTTAAGCCGCCAAACTGGTGATATGGAAGCTATTCGACATTTTATCGCATTTGTTATTTATCAAGTGTATGAAAATGTATTTTTATTCTTTTTTGCACTGATTATGATTTTTACCGTGAGCTGGAAACTGGCCTTGTGTATGTGCGCTGTTCTTCCTTTTACGCTGCTTGTAACCTTAAGCCAAAATAAAAATGGACGACCACGCTTCCAAAAAATACGAGACTGTTTCTCCTCACTCAACACCTTTGTGCAGGAAAATATCAGTGGAAACCGCGTTGTAAAAGCCTTCTCTAAAGAAGACTATGAAATTGAAAAATTTAATAAAGAAAATGACAACTATCGCGACGCAGAACTTGCGGCGGCAGAAATATGGACACAATATGTTCCCAAATTTGAGTTTCTTTCCAACATGCTCATGGTGATTCTAATGTTAGTCGGCAGTATTATGGTTATTCAGGATGCCATGACCTTGGGAAATTATGTCACAATCAACGGTTATCTGTGGATGCTAACCAATCCTTTGCGACAGATTGGCTGGCGTATCAATGATATCCAGCGCTTCACTACTTCTGTGGAAAAAATATATGCTACCTACAGTGCAGAGCCAAATGTAAAGTATCCTGAAAATGCAATACCTTGTACAAAGTTAAATGGAGACATTGAGTTTAAAAATGTTTCCTACAGTGCAGAGGATGAGGACATTATCCATCATGTAAGCTTTCGCGTAAAAAGTGGACAGACGGTTGGAATCTTAGGATCGACAGGCTCTGGAAAATCCACTATCATGAATCTGCTTTGCCGCTTCTATGATGTAACAGACGGAGAAGTTCTTGTGGATGGAAGAAATGTAAAAGATCTAGACCTCTACAACTTACGCCAAAATATCGGGATGGCTATGCAGGATGTATTTCTCTTTTCAGATACAATTGAAGGTAATATTGCCTACAGCCGCCCAGACTGTCCTTTTGAAGAAGTACAAAAAGCTGCTATCATGGCCGATGCAGATGGTTTTATTCGTGAAATGCCAGATGGATATGACACGATTGTCGGTGAACGTGGTGTAGGACTTTCCGGCGGGCAAAAACAGCGGATTTCTCTTGCTCGAGCACTCCTAAAAGAACCTTCTATCCTGATTCTAGACGATACTACTTCGGCTGTAGATATGGAAACCGAAAGTTACATCCAACAGCAACTTGGCAACATTGACCACAAATGCACCATTTTTGTGGTTGCCTACCGAATTTCTTCCATAAAAGATTCTGACTTGATCCTAGTGCTCAACAATGGAAAAATTGTTGAGCAGGGCACACATGACCAACTACTCCAAAATAACGGTTATTACGCCACCGTGTTTAGGCATCAGTATGGAGAATTTGAACAATATATTGACAATCAAAACAGGAGGTGACAACATGGCACGAAATAAATATGATGTGGATGAGCTGATCGAAGATAAATTTGATTTTAACCAACTGAAACGTGTTTTTGGATATGTAAAGCCCTACCGCGGTCAATTGGCCCTAGCACTGTTTCTTATGTTGTCCGCCTCTGCGCTGACTATGCTCTTTCCTATGTTTATCAGCGAGATTATGGACACCTATATCCCTGCAAAAAATATCAAAGCAATCATTACAATTAGCATATTAGCCCTTGTGATCGTATTGTATGCCTGCGTTTGTATTCGCCTCAAGATACGCATAACTAGCCGCATCGGCCAAGCTATTGTCCATCAGTTGCGCTCTGATATTTTCTGCCACTTACAGGAATTGCCTTTTTCCTACTATGACGAACGCCCACACGGAAAAATTCAGGTGCGTGTAGTCAACTATGTAAATAGTTTAAGTGATCTGCTCTCAAATGGTATTATCAACACCATCACGGACTTGTGCAACCTAATCTTTATCCTCATTTTTATGCTAATTTTGCATGTTCGTCTGACTATAATCTGTCTATGTGGTTTGCCTGTCCTTGTTGCTGTCATTATCTTTGTAAAACGCCGGCAACGCCGCGCATGGCAGATTCAGAGTAACAAACAGTCGAATCTTACAGCTTATATTGCCGAGAGTATCAATGGAATCCGCGTCACACAATCTTTTGTGCGCGAAAAGGAAAATACTTCTATTTTTAATCACTTAAGTGATAGCTATAGAGGCGCGTGGATGCGTGCCGTCAAGTACAACTTTATTATGTGGCCTTGTATTGACTCCATCTCGACAGTCACTACTGCTTTTATCTATGTCATTGGTATTGGCTGGATTTCGGGAGAATTGTACGGCGTGACCGTTGGTATTTTGATTGCTTTTACTTCATATATCTCGCGGTTCTGGGAACCAATCAATACATTGGCCTCCTTCTACAACTCCTTACTGACTGCCATTGCCTACCTAGAACGTATCTTTGAGACTATTGACGAGCCTGTCAAAGTGAAAGACAGCCCTGACGCCTCTTCTATGCCTTCTATCAAAGGTAAGGTAGAATTTAAAGATGTGTGTTTTAGCTATGAGGATGGAATACAGATTTTAAATCGTGTGAACTTTATGACAAATCCTGGTGACACATATGCTATTGTAGGACCCACTGGTGCTGGCAAATCGACGATTGTCAATCTTATTAGCCGTTTTTACAACGTGGATTCTGGCCAGATTTTGATTGATGGCACAGACATCTCTAAGGTAACCTTAAAATCCTTGCGCAAACAGATGGGAATTATGATGCAGGACAGTTTTATTTTCTCAGGAACGATTATGGACAATATTCGCTATGGCAATCTAGAAGCGTCGGACGAAGATGTGATAACCGCCGCTAAGACTGTCTGCGCACATGATTTTATCATGCAGATGGAAAATGGTTATTACACCCAGGTCAACGAGCGTGGTAGCAGACTGTCCGCAGGCCAAAGACAACTTATTAGTTTTGCGCGTGCCCTACTCGAAAACCCTGCTATTCTTATCTTAGACGAAGCAACATCTAGTATTGACACAGAGACGGAAATTTTGCTGCAAAAGGGACTCAATCAGCTTCTTAAAGGCCGTACCTCATTTATTATTGCACATCGTCTCTCTACCATCAAAAATGCAAACTGTATCTTGTATGTTGACAAGGGAAATATTCTTGAGGCAGGCACACATGATGAACTGCTTGCACTAGAAGGTGAATATTATAGATTGTTTATGTCACAATATGACTTTTTACTAGAAAAAGCAAAATAAAGTTTCTACTTTTAACACAGGACACATAGCAAAATACGTTTTTTATGTGTCCTGTGTACCTATGTATAAGAAAAATTAGCTTAACTCTTTCTATTTTCTACGCTTGTCTTTTGATCTTGACCAAGAATAGAAGTATACAAACGCCTATTGTAATATGGCCGATCCCTGCTATTCCAGAAATAGACGCATCCATTGCTGTACTCAACTGCGTTCCCCATACCTGTGTTAATCCTCTTAACAAAAACCCAAGTCCAGTGATATTGAGTCCTATTTGATATATCACCACGATCTTTTTTGTATTCTTGTCGGAAAAAGAAAGCACTTTCTCGGCCAACATCAACGCAAGGAAAAACAACATTCCCAGCAGAAAATAATGTGTGTGCATAACGGATAAATTGGTTTGGCCTGAAAAATAATTAAATTTTGTGTACTCTCTATAAAACACCCCAGCGATCATAGCAATAATAGCATAAATAAATGATAAATTTGCGTAGTGTTTTCCCATCATAAACTTCCTCCTATGCAATCTTTTGTTGTCTTTGTGACTGTCTATAAAGCTGCCAGTTCATCAGCACAATCCACACATATGCCATTGTTTTTGGTATCATCAACATTCCAATAATAGGCATCACTCCACTCAACAAAACAACAGGTAAATAAAAACCAAAGGACAATGCAACCGCAAGCGGCATAAACCGAAATACCTCATCATTTGTTTTTTTGATCTCCTGTGCAAAAAGAACAATCACTAAAATTCCCATGACAGCAAATGGAATATTGCGAAGTATCCCAAACAAAAGAGGTTGATGATATGCCAACCACTGATTCTGTGGTAGTAGACAAAGCCCAATACGCAGTATGGCCAGTATCCACATAATACTTGTGAGATTTTTCTTGTTCTCTATCTCATAATAATCACGCCAGATATAATATAAAAGTAAATAGAAAATAGTCATCGTGATGGATGTAATAAATTTTCCAATTCCTAATGCTGCCGCATTTGCTTCTAGACCAGTTGTCCAGAGTGCATAAAAACGCGGAACTAAATGAAAAGAGTCTCCTGCGCCAAGAAGCGCTGTCATTAACCCAGCCTTTTTTATCAGCGGACTTGTTCCCTTTCGCAACATTGTAAGTCCTGCAAAAAGTGCAAAACTAAGATACAATACATCAAAAATCGTTTCTGCAATTGCTTGTGGCATATAAATCCTCCATTCCTATTTCACTCCAGTGCAAAATTTGCCTGTGAGTTTCTTTTTTTAATAGATTATACGTTCAACAACTTTAATAAAAAATTCAATGTCAGGTGCTTGTGTTTTTAAGCCTATCATAATATTCATCATAATAAAGCGTACAAATTGTTCTTTGGTAAATGTTTCACTCCAAATATCTTTGCGAATAGTAACGTCTTTTTCCATACGATCAATAAGTACCATTTCTAGTGTAGATTGCATGGACACCATACGCTCCTGCCCTGTTGTTTCCACATTGCCAAGGCTATTCATGAGCTTTCCCGCAGATTGATCTATTTTCTCTTTCAAAAAAGCATATAGTTCTTGCAATTGAACACAAAACAAATCCGCAGTAATCACCGTTCTTGTCTCATATAGTGCCTGCTTCCAATATTCCTCTGTCAGAGCGAGCAAAATCGCATCCTTATTTGAAAAGTAATTGTATACCGTTCCTGTTGCTACCCCTGCCTTTTTTGCAATAGATCGAATATTGACTGCGTCAATCCCTTCTGTGTCTGCAATCATGCGCGATACACTCAGCAAAGTATCGCGCAAAGTATCATCCCTCTTTCTCATCTAAAACCCCCTTTCATTTATTTCATGAACATGTTCATTTATATTATATTATATACAATTTAAATCACCTTGTCAATCTTATTTGAACACGTTCATAAAAATAAAAATTGCTGTTTTAGCAGCATTTTCCTCTGTATGGTGCTGTTATAATCGAGTAGGGATTGTCCTTTTTCCCTACTCGTCGCGCGCACCATGCGCTGCCTTAGCAGCATTTTCCTCTGCATGGTGCTGTGCATAAAACAAAAAAATTGCCTCCCCTACCGGAAAGACAATTTTTTATATACAATCCCCATCACTCACGTTGTATAATCATTGATAATGGGGGGAATCTGAGACAGCATATTATCCACATCCTCAAACATCGCACTCTTAGTAGTACCCATTTTGCTAACGCGATTGATATGCTGAATCACTTCGTGATACCGTTTTTTCAATTTTTCAAAAAATCCACATAACGTCTGAAGCTCCTCGCGCGAGCTGTCAATCACTTGTGTAATCTCTGTCTGTACAGAAGTTGCGCTCTCTGCCGCCTGCGTGATGGTATCAAACATTTCATATGTCTCATCTACCTTAGATAAACTCTTCTCCAATGCCTGATGAGATGTATCAATACTAGTACTAAGCTTATCCGCCCCTTGTTCTACCACATGCACGCTTGTGTCAACTGCTGCGACAAGATTTTTAATTTCATCTGACAATCTTTTGACTTCACTAGCTACCACTGCAAATCCTTTTCCTTGTTGCCCTGCTCTCGCCGCCTCAATGGAAGCATTTAATGAAAGAATATTGGTCTGATCTGCAATCGTTACAATCTTGTTCATACAACCTTTAATCTCATTAAGAGAAGCCTGAAACTCTTGAAAGGTATTTTGCATTTCACCAAAATAAGTTTCTACTAAGATAGAACTATTTTTTAGTTCCTCCACCTCATTTTGTGCCTGCACCACCGATTCTGAAATTTGTTCCTTCACAGAGACAAACTGACTAGACACCGCATTGATATTAGAAAAGGTCTGTTCAAAACTCTGTAATGTCTCTTTAAAGTTCTCTGAATCGCGCAGTACATTACCAAAAGATTTACTCACCAAATTCAATTCATATAAAGATGCCACTTCACTTTTTACAAGAGCCTGTTGATAATCTTTGAGACTTTCTGTGACATACAATACTGGATATAGACTCTTATCTTTACTCTGGGATTTGCTTTGAGATTTTTTCCAAAATTTCATTCTAATACCTCCCCTACTCAAATACGACACACGTCATAGACTGGTTGACAAACTGATTATTATAATGTTCCCCATATCCGACTAGCCCCGTATGGTTTCCCAAAGCACTCATCTCTCGCAAATATTCTTCCATATAATGATTCTGATTAAAAAGTAGATATCGAAACAGACAATTTACAGAAAACACTGCCGAAATTCTAGGAAAATCCCTCTTGATTGTGCGAATAGTCTCTTTGACAATAGCCCTGTAATCTCCTAATTCTAACAACGTCAAGACATCGGAATCATTTACCTGTCGAAAACAAGCTAGTGCACTTCCACTCACTTCCTTAATAGAAATAATACACATCTCATCTCCATTAATCTTTCCGAATGGATTCTTAAAGGTCTGGGTCTGTATTTCCTCCTCTGTCACGTGCAAAATATCCTGATAAACCTGTCTTGCAGAAACGCCGTTTAATTGCCCCATTATGTAATTGGCCTTATCTGTATTAGATGCAATAAACCGATATTTTTCCATTGGATGATAAATATTTTCCTTGTAGGCTTTCACCTTACCACCATTATTTTTCACCAGTGCATAGGCAACTGCATCTTGATAAACTTTTCCATTGGCAGCTACTTTTCCTGCATCGCCTGTCCCACCAACTAGAGAAATATTTTTATGTCGCAGCACACTGTAAATAGTAGTCAACACACAGGCATCATTACCAGAACAAAAATCAATACATATTGTATCCTCATTGGAACTGTTTATTTTGTGCACATCGTTCTCTAGCCGTTTAATATATTTTACCGGCATAACCGATACCTCTTCCAACACATTCGCTGTTGCGCTGACTCCATCATAAAATGCTATGACGCTGACTCCCTTTTCTACAACTTGCGTATCATAGCTCATTCCAATACATCCAATACTCGGAATCCGTGGATAGAGCTCTTCCAACTTCTTTACATGTGCTTCAAACTGATCGCTATTAGACAACAGCATAATTAGTTGAGGATTGTTTAATCCCTTGACTGCTTCTTGCAGATCCCCACTCTGACTCATACCAAAAAATTGTCTCAAAATGTTGTCCTCTCTTCCTGTCACAAATTTTTCTTTTTTGTACATTTCTTCCAAATTATATCATATCAAAAAGTATTCAACAATAAAATTCCCCTATGAAACACAAAAACTTTAGATACATTCCTATCTTGTTTACAATCACCTGATTTCTTTTTGAATTTTCAACTTATTTTAACATATGCCCTAATGAATTACAACTCAAATTCCGCCAAGTAGATGCAATTCGTTACTATTCAACTTTTCAATTCTTCTCCGAGCAAATGCCACCCATCATATATCTTATTCCCAATATATCTAAACCAGTTTCTTACACTGTACAATCCATCATTAAATTGATAAACGCCTCCTAATTTTTCACTTTGCTTGTTAAAAGAACTTTATTATATCAGATAATAATGACTAACACTACACAAATTTTTATATTGGATACTATCTATCATATATCAAAAAATACTGTTCTTTCAAAGAATATACATACTTATAAAGCAAAAAAGTGCCTTACATCAGACTAGATTACAATCCATGTAAAGCACTTTTATTTTAGTTCTAATTCGTCTTCACTAATTTTGTTGGCTGTCAGCACATGCTAACATCTTCCTGTATCTTTTATCACGCTGTGCAAAACTATCAACATTTTTTCTTTCCACTTTTTCTCTGTATTATTTCCAATGTATCTGTAACTGTTTGTTATGCCTTGCGCAATCTGACAAAGATAGCACTTATCTATTTCATAATTATAAGCTAACTACTACCGTACTACTCAATACTGATTTGTGCAAAGTCAATTTCAAAATCTTCATAGATTCCAGCTTTTACTTTATCCGAAAAAGAGTATTGTTCAAATGTATCCTGTTCAAAATTATAAACCATTATCAGTTGTTTCATCGGATCAACAATCCAGTACTCCTTTACCCCTGCTGTGCCGTACTTTAATAACTTCTTATTATAATCCATTGGGCGGCTAGAAGGTGAAACAATCTCAATAATCCAATCAGGTGCACCCTTACACCCTTCGTCTGTAAGCTTGTCTCTGTCACAAATTACAGATATGTCAGGCTCTACATAAATATCATTATTTGCATTGAGAAATACTGCAAATGGAGAGGGATACACTCTACAATCACCTTTTTTATTTTTGATATAATCTTTGATTAAATAGGTAAAATCCGTTACCAATTCTTGATGAATCCTACTAGGCGTCGCCATCATATACAATTCACCGTCAATTAGTTCTGCCCTTTGACCGTCTGGCAAGTTATAGATATCTTGAATGGTATAGTAATTTGGCTGTTTTGCTACTGCTACATTCATTTAATCACCTTCCTTTTCTATATTATATAGTGTATTTATGTATGGTGCAAGCAATTTTCTCACATACTCACCCCCATACTATGAAACAAAGCTTTCTAAGCAACTCTACCATATGAACTGTTAGCGATTGGAAGATCTTAACACTTATTCATATAATGGCACGTAATCGACTTTTTAAATAACTTAACTAAAAAAATGCTGACAAAGCATTTGACAAAAACTTTATCAGCACCACACCCTGTTTTATGAAATGACTAGTTAGATATCCTCATCAGCCAAAAAGCAATTCACGGTTTTTGAAATATACCTATAATTCCTATTCTGTATCAACAATATATCTGCTATTATGCTACAAAAAATGCTTACATTAACCATTGAAAGCTAATGTAAGCCATTCTGTCAATTATTTTGGTTCATCCTAGCCAGTTTCGCCGCTTGGTCAGCAGCAATACAAGCGTCTATAATCTCTTGTATATCACCATTCATAACTTTATCTAATTTGTAGATGGTCAGATTGATTCGGTGATCTGTCACGCGCCCTTGCGGAAAGTTGTATGTGCGAATCTTCTCTGAGCGATCTCCCGTCCCAATCTGGCTGCGACGCATTTCTGCCTCTGCATCATGACGCTGCTGTTGTTCTATATCATACAATTTTGCTTTTAACAGTGCAAACGCCTTCGCCCTATTCTGCAACTGTGACTTTTCCGTCTGACTATATACGACAATTCCCGTTGGATAATGTGTTAAACGAACAGCCGAGTCCGTAGTATTTACACATTGTCCACCATTTCCAGACGCGCGCATAACGTCGATTCGGATATCCTTATCATCAATCACAATATCAATGTCATCATCTACCTCTGGCATCACAGCAACACTGATCGTAGAAGTGTGAATACGTCCACCGGATTCTGTCTCAGGCACACGCTGCACGCGGTGCACTCCCGATTCATACTTCATGACAGAGTAAGCCCCCTGTCCTGTAATCATAAAGGTGACACTTTTCATACCGCCAATGCCAATTTCCTCACATTCCACCAACTCGACTCTCCACCGTCTGCTCTCTGCATAATGTACATACATACGATAAATCTCTGCCGCAAACAATGCTGCCTCATCACCGCCTGCTCCTGCCCGTATCTCCACAATTACATTTTTGTCATCATTTGGATCTTTGGGCAAAAGAAGAACTTTCATCTGTGTCTCAAGCTCCTCGATTCGCTTTTTTGCACTATTTAATTCCTCTTTGAGCATCTCACGCATCTCCTCGTCATTTTCTGTCTCGAGAAGCGCAAGAGAATCTGCTATTGTATCATTACAATTCTTATATTCTTTGTATGCCTCCACTAAAGGAGTCAGATCACTTTGTTCCTTCATCAGAGCTCGAAACCGCTTCTGATCTTCCGCAACGGTAGGTTCATTCAGCTCATTTAGAATCTCTTCAAAACGATGAAGTAAATCCTCCAACTTATCAAACATTTTTATTCCTCCTAAAACCTATCCTATATAAACCTATCCTATATAAACCTATCTTATTCTCTTCTGTCCTGTTATGGTTTTACACCAAACACGACTCTGTCAAGTCCTGTATAGTCTTTTCGCACTTCAACCTGCTCAAAGCCTGCCTGGCACATTAACTCTTTGACAACATTGCCCTGCCCACAGCCAATCTCAAAGAGCAAATAACCTCCGCGCCTCATATGGCTTGATGCCTGTCCCACAATCTTTCTATAAAAATCAAGTCCATCCTCTCCACCATCTAAGGCCATCCTCGGCTCATGCTCACACACCTCTGGCATCAGTGTGCCAATCACTGCTGTTTCTATATAAGGTGGATTTGACACGACCATATCAAACAACGTATCTCTAGTCTTTTCTGACACAAAGTCCATAAGCGGAGCAAACAAATCTCCTTCTAAAAACACTGCATCCACCTGCAACTGCCTGGCATTTTCACGTGCGACTTCCAATGCCTTAGGAGAGAGATCTATACCAATCCCTTCACACTCATTGCTATATCGAAGCAGACTAAGCAGGATACACCCCGATCCAGTACACAAATCTAAAATGCGCATACCATCTGATAAATGGTATAATGCTTCCTCCACAAGGACCTCTGTATCCTGACGCGGAATCAATGTGTGCTCATTGACTTGAAATCCCAGTCCCATAAATTCCTGTCTACCTGTCAGATATTGAAATGGAATATGCGACGCTCTTTTCTCTACAATTGTCTTGTAAAAAGTTTCCTCCATGCCGCTTCGCTCACTGTCCGCGCGCACAATCAATTCATTTCTATCTGTATGGCAAATGTATTCTAACAAGAGCCGCGCATCAAGAGCAGCCTCTGCAATTTCTGCTTCTTCGAGTTTTTGCTTTCCATATAAATATAGCTCTTTGTATGTCATATCTTCTCCCATGTGGTATCTTTGTGCTCTTTAACTTGGCCCAACCTTGGAAATATCGTCTCCACTAACTCTTGGCTCCAGCTATATCAACACACAGTCTCACAAATCCTCGGCCTCATAACCAAACTGCTCCTGCAAGTACGTTTTCCAGTCAAATACAGCCTCCACAGAGGCAATTGCTACTTTGACCATCTCTTCGTCTGGTTCTTTGGTGGTAAGGCCTTGCAGCCACATGCCAGGTGCTGAAATAATACGTATCAAAATATGATCGCTCTTTCCTGCAAGACGGATAATCTCATAGGAAATTCCCGCAATAACTGGAATGAGTAATAGGCGTATCACCAATTTGACGATCATATTGTCAACTCTGATAAAAAAGAACACAAGCACACTTACAAGCACCACAAACAATAGAAAACTAGTCCCACAACGCTTATGCTGCCGCGGACTTCGCATCACATTCTTTACTGTGAGTGGTCTGCCTCTCTCAATACAATTGATACATTTATGCTCTGCGCCGTGATACATATACAAACGCCGAATATCCTTCATAAGTGATATGGCTACAATATATCCTACAAAAATCAAAATGCGCAACAATCCCTCAACAATAGCGATCAGACTAGCATTTCGAATATATTTTCCCAAAAAATCTGACAGAAAAAAGGGTAACAGCATAAACAATGCCACTGCAATAATCACAGAAAGCGTAACAGTAAGCCCCATCATAATATCATCTGCGCGGCTTCCTAGTGCCTTCTCAAGTCGTCCCTCTTCCTTTTTGTCTGTCTCCTCCTCATAAAAAGATGCCGAGTGCATCGTCACTCGCATACCCAAAATCAAAGAATTTATAAGGGCAAAAATACCCCTGACAAACGGCCACTGTGCAATGCGTTTCTCGCTGCATACGCCTTTGTACTCTTCAACCTGTACATCAATCTCCCCATCGGGTTTTCGGACTGCCACAGCGTACTGATCTTTATTCTTCATCATTACCCCTTCAAGAACAGCCTGTCCACCAATACCAGAATATTGTATCTGTTTTCTTTTTGCC
>CAJUHQ010000052.1:22949-23185 GCA_910586095.1 uncultured Lachnospiraceae bacterium
CTCCTATCTAAACCGAGTAGGAAAATACGCTCCTCTCCTCCTACTCACTGCGTGCATGAAAACGAAAGGTTGAGATATCTTTACCTCAACCTTTTACACCACTTATTTGCTTCCTACGCCATATTTCTTATTGAACTTGTCAATACGCCCACGTGCTGCAGCAGCCTTCTGCTGTCCTGTGTAGAATGAATGGCATTTTGAACAAACTTCCACATGGATCTCAGGTTTTGTAGAAC
>CAJUHQ010000053.1 GCA_910586095.1 uncultured Lachnospiraceae bacterium
TAGGATTCGAATAATGCCATAATTATTTTACCTCCTTATCTGTTCTAGGATCAATGATCTTAACAGCATCCTGTACGCGGCCGTACTGACCAGAAGCCTTCTCCCATGCAGTGTTTGGATCATCACCCTTTTTAATAAAGTCAGTCATCTTACCAAGGCTTACAAACTTGTAGCCGATAATCTTGTCATCTGCATCCAAAGCGATACCGGTAACATAGCCTTCTGCCATCTCCAGATAACGAGGTCCCTTCTTTAAAGTACCATACATTGTACCAACTTGACTCCTTAAGCCCTTTCCTAAGTCTTCAAGACCAGCACCTACAGGAAGTCCTTCCTCTGAGAAAGCTGACTGAGAACGTCCATAGACAATCTGCAAGAACAGTTCTCTCATAGCAGTATTGATCGCATCGCACACAAGGTCTGTATTCAATGCCTCAAGCACGGTTCTGCCTGGAAGCAACTCAGCCGCCATAGCTGCAGAATGTGTCATGCCCGAACAGCCGATTGTCTCAACCAATGCCTCCTGGATGATACCTTCCTTTACATTCAGAGACAATTTGCAGGCACCCTGCTGTGGTGCACACCAGCCTATGCCATGTGTAAATCCTGAAATGTCCTTCACGTCCTTTGCCTTAACCCATTTTGCTTCTTCTGGGATCGGCGCGCAGCCATGATTACCATCACGGGCAACTGTACACATTTCTTCAACTTCTTTTGAATAAATCATGTGAAAACTCCTTTCGATTCATAGCTTATATTTTGAATGTAGGAAAAGTCATATAAAAATCCCACATATCAATAACATATCTGTGTAAAAATAGTTCAAATTCACCAAATGAAAAATTCTTAATTTTTGATTCTAATTTCCATACGGACACCCACAAATATTTTCGCATAAATCTATGAAAATAGCAATATTTTCTACAAAAATATTGTAGTAAAAATGTAACAGTTCAGTTCAGGACTTTGCACTACGCTGCAAAGTCCGTAAAAATGCGTGGTGGTTGAAATGTGTCAAGTCACGGTGCGTGGTTTTGCATGGCTTGATACCCGTAACAGGAAGCCATAGGCTGAACTGTTACGTAAAAAGTTTATTTGCGCTTTGCAATTTCACCTTGTTTCTTATAAATACTATCTGCCTCCACAAATCCGCGAACTGATGATGTGGGATAAACCGATGTATTGCGTCCTATAACCGTACCAGGATTCAACACACTATTACAACCTATCTCCACACAATCACCAAGCATTGCGCCCACCTTTTTTAAGCCAGTCTCTATTGTTCCATACTCTGACTTTACCACCACCAATGTTTTATCACTCTTTACATTAGATGTGATGGCTCCTGCTCCCATATGTGACTTGTATCCTAAAATGCTGTCACCTACATAATTATAGTGTGGCACTTGTGCCTTGTTAAAAAGAATCACATTCTTAAGTTCAGTCGAATTTCCTACCACAGCTTTCTTACCTACAATGGCATTTCCTCTAATAAATGCACAATGGCGCAACTCAGCTTCCTCATCAATAATACATGGACCATTGATACAGGCAGTCGGAGCAACCACAGCAGATTTAGCTATCCAAACTGCATCCCCACGTTTTTCATATCGGTCAGCAGGCAATGTATCACCAAGTGCTATAATATATGCGCTAATCTTGGGCAATAACTCCCACGGATAGACAGCTTGTTCAAACAAAGAAGCAGCGATTGTCTCCTCCACTGTATAAAGATTCTTGATTTGCAATTGTTCCATTTTCATAATTTTCCTCATTTCTGCGCCGCTTTATGTGCATCTAGAGTTTGTGGTTGCAGCGCAGACACAAACTTGATTTTTCTTTTTAATTACATGATAAGCCTGAACTGGTATAAGACATTTCAGGAATTGCACGATGTGCGTTTTCTATGAAATTTATTAATGTCATTGCTATTTTAACATGATTCCACTATAATTTATATGTATTTTATATTGTAAACATGCATTAATCTTCTCTGCTTCCTAACAGCCTGCAAACAATGTTTGCAATATTCACAATGTGAACAATATTTACCTTACAGAATTCTTTTTGTCTTTTAAATATTGAATTCATATCAAAGAAAGGACAATTTATTATGAAACCTAAAAAAATGAAAGTTAAAGCCAAACATCGCTACTTTTCTCTGATAGGAGCACTTACTTTAATCACTTGTATACTGTTTTGCGGATGGCCTTTGACCAATTCTTTTGCAACTTCTTTGTCAGACACAGATGTTATACAAGAACAAGGCACAGATTCCATTTCAGAAACCATCCCTGCCATTGATGAAGAAGAGCCTTTTTTACAGTCAGAAGTCCCACAACCTATTGAAGAGTATGATATCACTTTGATGGCAATTGGTGACAATTTGCTTCATATGGGTATCGTAAATACTGGTCGTCAACCTAACGGAACTAGAAATTATGACTTTCTATTTGAAGGAATTCATGATTTCTTAGAAAAGGCGGATATCAAAATCATCAATCAGGAAACTATATTTGGCGGCAATCAATTAGGCTTTTCTGGTTATCCTAAATTTAACTCTCCCACAGAGGTCGGAGACGCCATTGCAAACTCAGGTTTCAATGTAGTTTTACAGGCCACCAACCATACAGCCGACAAAGGGCTCATTGGAATACAAAATTGCCTTACCTTCTGGAAAACACATCCTGAAGTCCTTGTAGCAGGAATCCACGAACCCTATACATCACAACCAGACCAAAGTCGTATCCCACTATTAGAAATTGATAACTTTACTTTTGCCATCCTTAACTATACATATGGCCCCAATAGCTCAAACATCCCTCTCTCTATAGCTAACCAATTGGACATGCTTTGCGCTGTAAACGACAAAAATCGATTGATTGACTTTACAACGCTAAACCCACAGGTTCTCGCAGATATTGCGACTGCCAAAACGCTAGCGGATATCGTTATTGTCTGTCCACATTGGGGAACAGAGTATGCCACAATACCTTCTAGCACGCAAATAACTTTTGCTCAACAAATGGCAGACGCGGGGGCAGATGTCATTATTGGAACTCATCCCCACGTTGTACAGCCTATAACATGGATTGAGTCTGCAAACGGCAATCGCACTCTCTGTTATTATTCTCTTGGGAATTATGTATCCACGCAAAAAAATGGAAGAAGTATGCTAGAGGGCCTTGCCTGGATAACTTTTCATGTGACAGAAAACGATATTGCTATTGCGGAGGAACACACAGGAATTGTTCCACTTGTATGTCATTATTCAAGCGGTCCTGTGCGCCTCAAACGTGTATATCTACTTGAGGAATATTCTCAGGAACTCGCCGCTAGTCATGGCATTATCCCCTATGGTGGTATTTCCTTTCATTTAGATACTCTTCAAAAATGGAGCAATGAAACACTAGGAGATTGGGTTTTGTCTGCTGATGAGATTCTATATCCTACTCCTGTACAAACTGTACCAATTACATCCCCACAAGATCCACAACTAACTTTGGAAGTTCCTGCTAATCAACAATACTCCGTACTCCCAGAATAACACCATCATAGTCATATTGACTAATAATGACCCCTTTTCTAGAATTTGCAGCATGGATAATTTGTCCATTGCCAATATACAATCCTACATGTGTACATGTAGAGCCATTTGAGCTATAACAAATAACATCTCCTGGCTGAATTTGATCCATACTAATACTTCTTCCGGCTGATGTATATTGTCCTTGTGGCGTTCGACTTAAACTATATCCAAACTCTGCGTAAACGTAACACGTAAATCCTGAACAGTCTGTACCTGTCGCAAGACTCTGGCCACCATGCACATATCTACTTCCAAGATATTGCATTGCATAGTCCACCACTGCTGTTCTTAGCTCCGAAACAGTAGCATAATTTGTTTGTGGCGGTGGCACAGAGACCACTGCGCGCTCAGGTACTGCCTCCTCTGTTGTCTGTGTTCGCGCTTGTAGTTCCTGCAAAGCCGCCAATTCTGCCTGCTCCTCCTCAATGGATTTTGCATAGATAAACTCTTCTGCTATGGTCACATACTCTGATGCCACATACCCTGTATGTTCTCCTGTATAGCTTACTTTAGACCATTCATCTCCCCACTCTAACAGTTTTGCTCTCTCTCCATTGTCAATATAACCTATTCTATTAGAAGAAGTATCTGGTTTCTCACGCACATTTAGCCTGTCAGCCTTGACCACCACATAACGCGTAACATAATTGTCAACTACCGCTGCTGCATCTTCTCCATAAATAAAATATTCTGCCTTAATATATCCTTCTACCGTTCCCGAAACTACTTGGAACCACTCTTTGTTTTCTCCTGCTGTTGAAAGAATTTGGGCCACCGATCCATCATACATTTTCCCAACCACTTCACTGTCTGTAGTAGGGTTACTTCTAACATTTACATAATTATCAACCTTCGCTATTGCTAAATTCGCATACTCACTTTCCTGTGCTAGAGCCCCTTGGCCTGTGCTTGCCTTGGCAGTAAAATCAATATCCAAAAGATCAGCTACTCCTGCATGTATTTCTGTTAGATCGGTGTATGTTCCATCTAATCTACCTTCCACTCCCGCACTGAATGTAGTGTAACCTTCTATCTGTGTTGTCGCTTCATCTGTCTGCATTTTTGCTGTTTCCTGCACATTTTGCTGCCTGTTCAAATTCCTGAAATATACCAGTGCAATACTTCCTATTATAATCACAACAATACTAATCACTTGTAGTCTGCTATTGAATCCTTTTGTAGTTTTCATTCCTATACCCCTTGCGTGCATTAGCACGCATATCAACCAATAGTTTAAAAATGTGCTTTTGTGCGTTATATATGCCAGTCAATAATTGTGTAACCATGTAAAAAATACAATCTACTTGTTATGAAAGTAAAGGACAACTTTCATAGCATAGATGGCCATGCGGCCCGATAATCAGCAGGCTATGTAAAAAGTTTACTTCTAAAATACCCATTTTTGTTGAATCCGAAAGCTGACAAAGAAAAGGCTCATATCTATCACAAGCTTAACTACTGTCTCAAATAAACTACCTTTAAGATGCAGTAGAACCTCTGCAAACAGATAGACAAGTCCATATGACAACATAGCTTGACATATACACAGTATATAATACTTGCCCAAAGAATTGCTTGCAGATTCTTTGGATTGAAAAACTACCCTTTTATTCAGACAATAATTGGTGAGCGAACTGGCTATTCGTGCACCTACTGTCGCAATCAAAAGTCTTAGATCAGCCCCTATAAAAGATTGTACCAACAAGAGATTCATCACTGTAAACAGAAAAATATCCACCAAAAAGGAACAAAGAGAACTAGCTATAAACTTAAAAATAACTTCGTAGATCTTTAGAGAATCTCTAATTGGATGAAAATGAGAAGATTGATTGTTGTCTAAATAAACTGTTTCAATTACAAACTCTTGTATTGTAATATTTTGCTTTTTGATACACAACAATTGATTCGTCTCATATTCATACCGATCGCCTTCAACCGCAATCATAAGCGGCAAATATTGAAATGGGATTGCACGAAGTCCCGTTTGAGTATCGTGAATTTTGATACCACAGGCACTCCAAAAAATTCCTCTTGTCAACAAATTACCAAATTTGCTGCGAAATGGAACTCCTGAACCTGAAAAATCTCTGACACCTAAAATAATTTTATCCCTTTCTTGTTCCATCAATATGATACTATGTTTGATATCCTGTGGAAGATGTTGTCCATCTCCATCAACAGTTACTACTCCACTAATTTCATGGCGATGTTCTATTATGTACATAAAGGCTGTTTTCATTGCACACCCTTTGCCCTTGTTTGTCGTGTGTGTCAGCACTTCCACTCCATCAAGACATTGGACTGCTTCAAAGTATTTTTTGCAGGTATTTAGACTTCCGTCATCTACCACAACAATATCTTTTAGTCCTTCTTTCAACAGCCCTTTTACAACATTCACCATCGTTTCATCGGGATTAAATGATGGCAAAACGACCGTTGCGCTCATTTTAGTAACGATGCTCCTTTCTCAAATGTGAAAATCTCTCATCCATATATAGACAAATGCGATAATTACCTATTGTTCTTCTGAAATCGTTTTGGCCTTCATACCTGCAAAAACTTTGTCGCCAATAAAATTCACTATGAGTCCAATACCAATCCCTGTTACAAGACCTCCCAACACATCTGTCGGATAGTGTATTCCCACATACAATCGTGAAAATGCAATAAGCGCAGCCAAAACAATAAAAAGTACTGCAAACTTTTTTGGTATTTGTCTATATATCGCTACTGCTGATGCAAAACTAGCACCTGTATGTCCCGATGGAAACGAAGCATCATGGGCTGGAGCAACAATACATTGAAGTCCCTCCACTACCTCATAAGGCCGAATTCTTCCAACTATATTTTTTAAGATAAGATTATTTACAATCAAGGACCCAATCAAAGCACATGCCGAATAAATCCCTGCTCTTCTAGTTTGTCTAAAACACAACAATACAATTGTAAGTACTATCCAAAAAATTCCCGCATCTCCTAAATGTGTGATCCCCTTAAAAAACACATCACACACAGCATTTCGCATATACTCCTGAATCAGAAGTAGAATTCCCCCATCTATATTCATAACCACGCCTTTCTTAAAACTACAGCTCTTACCGAAAAGGCAAGAACACCTCCCTTACACAAATATCTGTGATTTTCAACATTCCTACCCATATAGGAATCAACATCTATCTTTTTGTATGACAGCTTATGTATAAATGTTTGTTGTATAAGATTTTGCAACGAATTATCTGACAATATTATAATTTGCTCTATAATATCACAATATTCTATGATAATCAACTGTAACGTTTGTATGTGATCCATAGCAGAGTAACAGTTCAGCCTTCGGCTTCCTGTTACAGGCATCAAGCCATGCAAAACCACTTTACATTCTCACGAACTTTGCAGCAAGTGCAAAGTTCTGGGCTGAACTGTTACATAGCAGATTCTTAATCAAAATACTTATTCAATCCACGGCTGTGCCCGACTTTTTGTATCTATATTTCTAGCAGGTTCACCCGCATTGTCAAAATCAAACTGAATTTTCTCATCCTCATATTTTAAGTACGCATCAAATGTATTTCCTGCCTTTGAGACAAAACCACTAATCTTTTGTCTAGTTCTCCCAACTGTAAAAAGTTCCTGCATCACTTCCTGAGAAAGAGATACTTGTGCTACGGTATGCCCTATTTTAAAACCACACAAACACTCATAATACCATTGACTTTTTCCAAGCTTTCTCTCCTTACACTTTGGACAATGTATTGTGGTTTCTTCTGGTATTGGACGATCTGGAAAATCAAAGGAGATCTGTCCTTGCGCATCTAATTTTAGTGACGCGTCAAATTTTTTGCCTGCCTTAGACTTAAACCCTTGTATCACTGTAGTTTTCTTATTTGTCAACAATTCTTTTATCTGTGTCACTGACAAACTTTTCCCTGCAATCTTTCCTACAGAAAAACGACAACTTGCCTCGTCAAGTTTATTGTAATTAGCACAACCATATCCAAACGATGTCTGTACAATCTCACCTTTACATAGTGGACAAACTACATCTTTCACTTTTTTTACGGTTACATTTTCAAAGTCAAATCCTATGGTATGTTTCCCATTCTCATTTTGTAACAGCACTAAACAAGCATCAAATTTGTTTCCGTTCTTACTTTTAAATCCCCGTATCGTCTGTGTTGTTTTAGCAGTCAACAATTCCTTTACTTGTGATTGGGTCAAGCTCTTCTCTGCTATTTTTCCAATGGCAAACTTACAACTCGACGCATTTTGTGGATCAAAATTCGCACATCCATATCCAAAACTCTTTGCAAGAATCGCTCCACCACAGTCTGGGCAGACAACATCTGGTACTATTTGTGGCTGATTCTGTGAAAAGTCAAACTGAATCTCGATTTTTCCCTCTTCATTTTTGTGCATCAACAATGCTGCCTGAAACTTCTTTTTTGCCTTAGATGCAAAGCCATCTAGAACTTGCGTTCTTCCATCTTTTATCAGTGCCGCACATTCCTCTTCTGACAAATCTCTACCTGCAATTGTTCCAATCACAAATTTGCAACCACTTCCATCCTTTTGATAATTTGAACAACCATATCCAAAAGGAGTTGTAATTATATCTGCACCACACAGCGGGCAGGAAACTCCAATTTTTTTGCGTGCGCCTGGTCCCCTAGCTCCTTTTCCTGCAAATGAACTAATCTGCTCTGCGAGCTGATCCGACAAATTGCGATCTCGTATCTGTATCGTCTCTCTTCGTATAAAGTCCTCAAGTTTTGTGCGATACTCTGCTACATCCACCGTCCCATTGGTAATCCCATCCAATCCTTTTTCCCATGAAGCCGTCATCTTAGGATTAAGCAATGCTGGCACAGTCATTGCAACTACCTCATACACCATCTCTCCAAAATTTTGGGGTGTAATCACTTGCGTTTTTTTATTAAGATTTAAATAACCTATACGGATTAGTTTCTTGATAATCTCTGCTCTGGTTGCACTAGTGCCAATACCTGACCCTTTAATCTGTGCGCGAAGTTCTTCGTCCTCTATCAACTGTCCTGCGTTCTCCATCGCTAAGATCATCGATCCAGATGTATAGCGCTTTGGTGCAGAAGTTTTGCTTTCCTTGATTTCAAAACCATTTACACTTAGCGTATCTCCCTGTTTAATGGTATCCGCAAACAAAACTAATGCTTTGGCATTATTCTTTTTTTCAGCATCTGCATCTTGTCCTTGTGTATCTGTCGAAGCCTCTTCTTTTTTCTTATCAGATTCTACCTCTGCCTCGTCAGTATCAGCATCTGCAAGCGTTTTCCCCATAACTTCCAAAAATCCCAACACTTTCAACACTTTGGCAGAAGCAAACAAAGACTCTTTGTCAATACCTATTATAATCTTTACTGTCTGATATTCGGCAGGTGGATAAAAAATACTCAAAAACCGGCGCACAATCAACTCAAAAACCTTGCTTTGTAGAGGCGAAAGACTAGAAAGTTCTGTCATCTGCCCTGTTGGAATAATGGCATAATGGTCTGTGACTTTGTTGTCATCTGTGTATTGTGTTTTGCCCACATTCTTATAAAGTTGCTTTGTCAAAATAGTACTCACAAAATTTTGTGTTGGCGTATAGCTTTGTAGACCACTTAGATTTTTTATAATTTCCTTTGCAACTGCTGTTGTCAGAACTCTGGCATCTGTTCTAGGATACGTTGTTAATTTTTTTTCGTACAAGTCTTGTGCTACCTGCAAGGTCTGATCTGGACTGATCTTAAACCGTTTGGAGCACTCTGCTTGCAATTCGGCCAGATTGAAAAGCAGTGGAGCCTTCTTTTTAGATGTCCCCTTCTCAATTGTCTTTACTATGGCTGCTTTTTTGTCAAAACTACAAATTAATTTTTCTGCATCTGACTTTTCTTTAAAACCGTTTTCCTTGTAGAGTTTTGGAGATGCAAAGTACGCAGAGCCCTCCACAGCCCTCCACTCTGCCTCAATATGTTCCTTTGCAAAATCTCCGACAACTCTGTAAAATGGAGTTTCCTTAAAATTGCGAATCTCACGCTCACGATCCACTACCATGCCGAGCACACAAGTCATCACTCTGCCCACTGCGATTGCTGTATACCCTTTTGTAGCAGCAGCGTTATTTAATAACTTGCCATACTTTACAGACATAACGCGCGAAAAATTGATTCCCATCGCATAGTCCTCTATTGATCGCATAATGCCTGATTTGCCGAGATTGGCATAGTCCGACATAGGTTTAGCCTGTGCTACACCTCGCTTGATTTCATCCTCTGTCTGGGAGTCAATCCACACGCGAAGTTCCTGTATACCTTTGCGCACTCCACCAAAATTGCGGATATTTTCTTCGATTGTCTGTCCTTCTTTTCCAGAGTCCCCTGCCCAGTACACTGTGTCAATATCCTCTCGATGTAGCAACTTATGCACGATTTGATATTGCTGGCTTACATTTTTAATAACGCCATATTTATAATTTTCAGGAAGAAATGGCAAATCCTCCAGCACCCACTTTTTATATTTGACATCATATTCCTCTGGATACACCATCTCCACCAGATGCCCCACACACCACGTTATCACATAGTCATCATTTTCTATATAGCCGTCTTTTCTGCCAGACACACGAAATACCTTTGCATAGTCCTGTGCCACAGAAGGTTTCTCTGTTATAATTAGTTTCTTTCCCAACGTCTTCTCCTCATTTTTTCTTTTCATCCTGCAAACAATCTATCCTGCAAAACCTTGTTTGCATACTCTTTTTCCAAATGATAAAAGCTAACTATTCTTTTAGTAAGATTCTTCTTTAAAATCCTCAAGACGCTTGCCTGTATACTGAATTGCAATGCGATTTTCTGGATGAACATCTACTAGATACAACACTGCTAAGAAAAACCACTCCAGCGGTTTCATTAGATAATAAACTATATCTGCGACAATCTTGGTGCGAATCTTCTTTGCGATTGGCAATCCATATGTATCATAAATATGACGGATCACTCTGTGAGCATGTGGTATCCTCTCCTCCAAAACCTGCTCAAAAGCATTGGCAATACAAAGCTGTCGATTAACCACTACATAATGTCCATGACGAACTCCCATTCGTAGTGGCTTTACTACCTGTTTATGGCCTCCTGCTGCCACAGTGCATAGATAATGCATGTCATATTGGACATTTTGCGGCGAAACGCGCTGAGAAAGTGTCCATTCACTCGTTTCTGTCCATGCCTTAATCACAGCATCTGGCTCTTGTCCCAAAAGACATAGTACAAGAATCAAAATCCCTAAAAGTGGCCACATCAAAATCAATGCGGCAACAGGCCAGCGACTTGATTTGTCCAAAAATTCATTACATTTGCCAAGCCAAGACTTCGTATATACCCGCTTTTGTATCTCTTGCAATGCTTTCCATTCATAAACTTTTGCGATAACACAGCGCATTGTAATCATCCAAATATTTAGCGGAAACAAAATAAGCAAAAAACCAAAAAAGCCAATCTGTACAAACCATACAATACTTAAAGCACACCCCAAATACATGCTTGCCAGCCCAATCACCATCATGAGGGGCGGCATTTTCTCAAGTCGAATAAAATTTACTAAAAAATAACCTACTATTGCAACTAGAATAATTGCTATAACAGTAGGGACTGTATGTGTGTTAATTGGTGTATGCTTTTCATTGTTGACCAGTTGTTCTTGCCAATCTGCCGAAAATATAACATTTTCTATAAAATCTAGATACAGCCGACTATACAATAATCCCAGCCCTATCGCCGACAAGTCTGACATATGACTACGCTTGTGCAACTCTGGATTTTTGCGAATACGAAACAAAAAGATCCCTTCTATAACAGTCAAAACAATCGGATAAATGATACATCCCCCTAGTATAATTCCCCCTGCAAATAGTCCTGCCACCAATGCACGAAACAATCCCGTTTCTATAATGTAATGATATTGCAATGAATTCAAACACCCTAAACTTCCTCCGGCCAACAGAGAAAACAACACAGACGCAATCCACGGATATTGGATACAAAATTTTTTTATCTTCTTCATCACATCCATCCTTTCTTAGTAGTTTTCATTCCACTACTCTTTTAATTAAACAATCAAAATCGAACGTTTTGAGAGTCCATCATGTTGACATATTTCATTGAAGCGCTTGTGTGTATCAAAAACGACAGGCAGGATTATATCCTGCCTACCCATCCAAACCGTTCCAATTATAGTCTTTCTTTTCAAAAAAATGTTCTCTTTATTTGCTGTTCCATTCTGCTAACTAATCAGTCAACTCTGCTATGTGATCCTCACAAAGTTTCAATGATAATACATTGGCTTGTGACTTTCCTAAAAGGGAAGTTATATTACTTTTTTGTTATATACCCTTGTGCTTTGAGCAGTTCTGCACAAAGTACTGCGCCGCCCGCAGCACCTCTTACTGTATTATGTGAGAGTCCTACAAACTTCCAGTCATAGACAGTATCCTCGCGCAAACGCCCTACACAGATACCCATACCATTTTCAAAATCTACATCCAAGCTTACCTGCGGTCTATTGTCCTGCTCAAGATACTGAATAAACTGTTTAGGCGCGCTAGGAAGTTCCAGTTCTTGTGGTATTCCCTTGAATCCTACCAGTTTCTCGATCAACTGCTCCTTAGTCGCCTGTTTTTTAAACTTCACAAACACTGCTGCTGTATGCCCATTAAGCACAGGCACGCGAATACACTGACATGTAATGACAGGCGAAGTTGCTGGAACAATCACTCCATCCTGAATCGTACCCCATATTCTCAAGGGCTCTTTCTCACTTTTTTCTTCCTCTCCACCAATATAAGGAATAATGTTTCCTTCCATCTCTGGCCAATCCTGAAATGTCTTACCTGCACCTGAGATCGCCTGATAAGTGGTTGCAACTACTTCATAAGGCTCAAATTCCTTCCACGCTGTGAGAACAGGTGCATAACTTTGAATCGAGCAATTAGGCTTTACCGCCACAAACCCGCGCTGTGTGCCAAGGCGTTTTCTCTGAGAAACAATCACATCCATATGTTCTGGGTTGATCTCTGGCACTACCATTGGTACATCTGGCGTCCAGCGATGTGCTGAGTTATTGCTGACCACAGGAGTTTCTGTCCGCGCATACTCTTCCTCAATCTTCTTGATCTCATCCTTTGTCATATCCACTGCCGAAAACACAAAGTCCACCTCTGAGGCAACTTTTTCTACCTCATTTACATTCATCACCACAAGATCTTTCACAGATTCTGGGATTGGAGTAGTCATTTTCCATCTGCCCTCTACTGCCTGCTCATAACGATTTCCCGCAGAACGTGGACTTGCTGCTATAGTTGTCACCTCAAACCAAGGATGATTCTCCAAAAGAGAAATAAATCGCTGTCCTACCATCCCCGTGCCGCCAAGAATACCCACTTTTAATTTTTCACTCATTTTATTATACTCCTTTCTCAACCTTGCTGCTTTCTTTTCTAGACATGTCTTTTGCATATTGCTCAAATATAGTATCCTTTAAAATTAGGATTGCTCAAGATATATTTTGTTTAATCGAATCACTTCTCTCATTGCATCTGGGCCTGGCGCTCCTATAGTAGTTCTCTTATTCACACAAGTTTCAAGGCTAACTGCCTCATAAATATCCTTCTCAAACACTGGACTAATCTGCTGAAATTCTTCTAAAGAAAGCTCATCAATCGATTTTTTCTTATCGATACAATAAAGCACAAGTTTTCCAATAATACCATGTGCATCCCGAAAAGCCACTCCATGATTGACAAGATAATCGGCGGCGTCTGTAGCATTTGTAAAGCCGTTCATTGCGCTTTTTTGCATTGTATCTTTATGAAAGTGCAATGTATCCAGCATCCCTGTAAACAGTGCCACACAACCTTTTACGGTATCAATGGCATCAAATGTCAATTCTTTGTCCTCTTGCATATCTTTGTTGTATGCGAGTGGAAGGCCCTTCATGGTCGTCAAAATCGATATCAATGCGCCATAGACACGTCCCGTCTTGCCACGCACCAATTCCGCAATATCTGGATTCTTTTTCTGTGGCATAATACTACTTCCTGTGGAATATGCATCATCAATCTCCACAAACTGATACTCATTAGAATTCCAGATAATGATCTCCTCACAAAAACGACTCAAATGCATCATAATAGTGGAAAGTGCCGATAAAAGCTCAATCACATAATCGCGATCTGCCACAGAATCCATACTGTTTATTGTGGGACCATCAAAATGAAGAAGCTGTGCTGTATAATCCCTGTCAAGCGGATAGGTCGTTCCTGCCAATGCTCCTGATCCTAGCGGACATGTGTTCATCCTAGCACAAAGATCTTCTAAACGCAACCTGTCACGCTTAAACATCTCAAAATACGCACCAACATGATGGGCCAATGTGACTGGTTGGGCCTTTTGCAAATGTGTAAATCCTGGCATATATGTCGTTATATGCTCTTCCATAATCTTGATAAGCGTCTCTAACAATTCTTTTAACAGCGCCCTAATCTCGATTGTCTCCTGTCGCACATAGAGCTTCATGTCAAGTGCAACTTGATCGTTTCTACTTCTTCCTGTATGAAGTTTCTTGCCTGTATCACCTATTCTGTCTATTAGATTGGCTTCCACAAAACTGTGGATATCCTCATACTCGTTTGTGATCTCAAGTCTTCCCTCCACAACATCTGATAAAATTTTTTCCAATCCAGATAAGATGGCTGTTTCCTCCGCAGCAGTCAATATTCCTTGTTTGGAAAGCATTTTTGTATGTGCTATGCTGCCCTCGATATCCTGTTTAAAAAACTTTTGGTCAAACGCTATAGATGCATTAAAGTTATAGACCAGCTTGTCTGTCTCTTTTGTAAATCTGCCACCCCAAAGCTGTGCCATTGAAAGCTTCCTCCTATTTTGTTCTAAATCTTTTTATAATGTATCATAACTTTTCAATTGTTTCAAGCAAATTCCTCAGCCGCGTTATCGTTCAGCCTCAAAATGTATTACATCTAAGATACATGAATCCATAATCTGTATAGATGATTTTGTATAAATTCATTTAGATCCTTTTAGCCAAACCAAACTGTTATACAACAACTATCGTAATCTTTCTATCACACAACATTTTTGCATATGTGCCACATTCTACATACCAATTTCTCACTTTATTTAATGTCTGTTTTCGCACATCCATCGGCATGCCTTTGCCCCAGATCAAACAAGGCACTTGTGGTATATAGCTTCTATCTGTCAAATATTGCCTTTGGTGCCATGTATCTGTATTCTCTTCATTAGGGTATCCTACAAAAGATAGACTATATCCTCTTTTCCAGTCCAAACCAATTCCAATACTACCAATCCATTCGGGAAGTCCTTTGTCAAAAATAGAATCCAACCATTTTGCAAACGCTATCCACATTTGATATCCTGCAAATATTGTAAATCCATCCGCAATAGTTGCTTGTCTATCATAAATAGACTGCCAAAAATCCTTCTCTTGGTAACAATATTCTAATCTATGGTCAAACCGCGAAACTGTAAGACATCCTGTATATCCAACTACTTCTGTCACATCTTCAAATTCTAAACGAAAAAAATCTGTCAGCAAATCAATTAGATTATCTGCTCGGTGCATCCTAACAGTTCCATAGGCATAGTAAGTTCCACTCTTACCCAAATAGACAAACATAGGTCCATAATGTGATTTAGGAGAATACTGAAATCCCCATCCAAAACGCCACACCAATGTTTTTTCTTCCTTAATTTTTGACTCAGATGTTGACAATAAATAGTTCATAGATCTTTTGTATTCTTCCGATTGTATTGCCAGATCAAATCCAAATGGAAGCTTAGTTCCATAAAATACTCTATCATGCCGTTTTTCTTTTTGATCTGCATAGCGCAACACACAATAGCCTTCCGCCTTTTCTGGATATTCCAAAACTTTTAAAATCGCCTCTGTCTTTTGCCTGATATCCAGACCGTTCACAGTGTATGACACACGGCGTACTGGTTTTGGTTGACGCAATTGACCAAGTATTGTATAAGCCACCTCTTTCTTTTGTTCCACTGAGAACCACTGTAATCCCCCCGTCTGTTTTTGCATTTCATAAGGAAGTGCATATGCCTTCCAACCAAATTCTTTTTTCCTAAAAATTTTGTCTTCCCAGCCAAAATCCACCTGGCGAAAAACTCGAATTTCCATTTCTAAAATCACTGCACGAAAGCAAAATCGCTCCTGTTCACTGTACACTACTGCCTCTATAGCATCCTTTTTATCATTTTTCATGACAGTAGACGATGAAAGTGCCATAGATATCCGGTCATTATCAGCGGCCAACATTTTAGCAATCACAGGACATATTATTGGATCTATGGGAACCTTTGTCAACCAGTCTGCTATCAGTTTCTTCGCCTCACTCCTGTCTATGTCATCAATCGCCGTAATTGCAAGCAGAAAGAAAAAATGCTCTGCTCTATCAATCTCCTTTGCATACTGACACAACTGTGAGAAACTAAGAACTGGTTCAATCACAGGAACTTCATCTACAAAATACAGACAATAATGATAATGAAATTCCACTCTCGCAGTTTGATGGTTGGGCATTGTAAATACTGCACTTATAGGAGATTCGATCATCTCCTTCTCCTCGTCAAAACCTACAAAATGCCGCTGCCAGACTTTAGAGGGCGCACAGATATAGTTGATATAAGCAGGAAGATAGCAATTACCATCCGTCTCATAAAGCATTTCTGTCTCCCAATCTCCTCTGATCCTCGTATGACGATAGCCGAATCCGCGCATTAAAAAATAATACCAAAATTCAACATTGCTGCCTCCTATATCCTCTAGACTAGTATTGCAAACTGTCACCTCATATCGATAATCTATGTCACGACACCATACATTGGTCCTCAGAGAACGCAACAGGCTTTCTAATAACTGGGTCCGCTGCGGTTCTGGAAAATCGCCTTTAGATGCATACTCTATCAATTTCTTAGAAATAGTGTTTGGCATCACAAGCCTTCTAGAAGAATCATAAATTTTGTAGAAAAGATCTATATCATTATGCAAACTTTGCCACTCTGGCATTGCAAAAAGGGTACGAATACTTTCCTGTATAGCAGGTTCCTCCCAATAAATAGATTTTTCGTAGTCACTATGGTAATCATTGAGAATCTTAGAGTAGGCACGATAGAACTTTTTTATCTGTTGTTCTTTGGCATCTTTTCCAAACAAACATTCTTCTATAGTCGGATACTGTATCAAAACCTGCTCCTTCAGTGCTCCATATAGCCCACGCGTGCTACTGTGCTCTAACTCCCGAAAGGAAAATTCTTTATATAAATACCTCAATACCCACTCTGGAATCTTCTCGTCCTTTAACCATTGAACATATAACCGCACGACACATTCACTGCGTGCTTCATACTCTTGGCTTCCCAATTGTTTTCCATTGCGCTCATACAGATAACACACTTTACCGAAATGTAAAATATGCTGCCAGACTGCGCTCTCATGCTCTGTCAACTCACTATTTTGACTCATCTTTCTCACTGTCAGATAATCTAAAAAGGAATTGTACCGCACCTTGTTGGCAGGCATCCTTTTGATATGTCCAGTCATAGATTTAAGATCGCTATCTCTTCCTTGCATATTCAAGATTTCAGCGGCATATTTACGCGCTAAAAAGGTGTGTTCTACTGAAACCTTATACCATTCCTTGGGATATTTTTTATCTTCAAAATACTCCTCTTTCTCAAAATGAGGCAGAAGCGCATACGCAATCGCAAGTTCCTGTAAAAATCCCATTGGCAGATTATCAAAAGGATAGATTGTCTGATTTTTTAGATACATATACAATCCTTCCCCAAACTCCTCCGAAAACTGTTCTGCCAAAAAAGCATCTGACAGAAAAAAATGTTTCCAAGTTTCTGTCTTATTTGCCTGCTTTCCACTCTCAAAAAGCATGATACAATCGTGCAGCGCCCCTTTGCACATACTTTCTTGTATGCGCTGTTTCTGCGCATCATCTAGACGATTCAAAAGATCATTATCTTGCCTGCTTTGCATGTCTGTTTGATATTGTTCTTGCTTAAATTCTAAATGAACTAAACATTCATTTTCTAACTCACTTTTATGATTCTTCTCTTCTTCTAGCGCTGTATCTATATATGTATCATCGACTATTTTCTTGTTCTGCTGCGCCTCTTGTAATGCCTGCTTATACGCCTGATGTAATTTTTCAAAATATTCTGGCTCTTCCTCTATATGATGGCTTCTTGACTGTTTTGCAAAAGCGCTGCGAATCGCTCTAGTATCATTGGTTGGTTCGATCCCTAACAGTTGCCATATCTTACTCATATATCCTCCTCTTCTTTCAATTCCCCATCAAATAACAATTCTTCCTGCATCTCTTTGTTTTTTTCAATAGTATTTAACCACATAGTTGCCATGTCAATCGTCTCTTTGACAGTCTTTTTTCTGCCACTATTTAACCCCGCAGTAAACCACCCAATCTTCTGTGCAATCTGCTCCCGCCTTATGCCTGTACTGGTTTCATACCATTCCAAAAAGCAAGCGAGTATTTTTTGATTCTCAGGCTGTAAAATAGGTGGAAGCATAATCTTTTCCATCTGTTTGGTATACTTTACCAATTCCTCTTCACTGAGACTTTGATTAGCAAGAAGCACTTGTTTTTTCTCTCCCAATTCATTAATCACTAACACATGCAAAATACCGTTGATGTCATAAGTAAATTGTACATCAATCCATGCTTGTCCTGCTGGTTTAGGAACAACCTCTATCAAAACCTCACCTAGAAATACATTGTCCTGCACATAATATTCTTCACCCTGATAAATCTTGACTAAAATCTCTTTCTGAAAATCATAGCTAGTTACAAATCGCTTTTTGCATGATGCTGGAAGCGTAGAATTGCGCTCAATCATTGGACTCAATATATTTTGATCTCGCACAAAACGCTCGATCACCCCAATGCCAAGCGTAAAGGGACACACATCTGTAAGAAGCATATCTTTAATGGTTTCTCCACGTTGTCGTATCCCTGCATACATGCCTGCCCCCATTGCTACCACCCGATCAGTATCGCCTAACACTATAGGTTCTTTTCCGAGAAGTTCACAAAGAAAGCGCTTTACGATTCCAAGTTTAGAAGAGCCTCCTACCATAACTAGATCATCTATCCTTGACACTCTAGAAGCTGCATCCTCCAAAAGATGCAAAAATAATTGCTTGATCTTTGCAAAAAGTGGCATACAAATTGTAAAAAGGATCTCTTCATCCAGGGCTATGCGACACAGCTTTCCTCCAACCTCAAGTTCTATGCAAACTTCGCTTTTACTAGCTAGAGCACATTTGGCTTCCTCAGCCATTTTACTGAGTATTGCGACCTCTTCTATAGACATCATTTCTAGTTCCAGTTCATTCTCGCTGCAAAAATAATTTAAAATTGCCTTGTCAATATCATTTCCTCCTAAATGATTGTCACCTGCCACTGCAACAATTTCTATCACATTATCAAAGCACTCCACGTAGGATAAGTCTAGCGTCCCACCACCAAAATCAAAAATTAGAAGCGTTTTGTCTTCTGGTCCACTATTCATCCAGTAGGCAAGTGCTGCCGCCGATGGCTCATTGATAAGACGCTCCACTCTAAGCCCTGCTATCTGTGCTGCTTTTTTGGTGTCACTTCGCTGCTTGTCATTAAAATATGCTGGGACAGTTATGATAGTTTCCTCTATAGGTTCTTTCAAAAAATATTCTGCATTTTTCTTGATTTGCTCTAACACCATAGCAGACAATTCCATCGGCGTATATAACTTGCCTCCTAATACATACTCTTTTGCAGTCCCCATAAAGCATTTAAAGGATGCTATTGTATCTTGCGCATGAGTAAGTTGCCGTTTCTTGGCAGCAGATCCCACCAAAAAGCCCTCCTGTGTATATCCTACCACACTGGGAAATAAAACTGTGCCTTTTTCATCATGAATAAATTGCACTGCATTGTCTTTCCAATAAGATGCTAAACTGTTTGTTGTTCCCAAATCAATTCCTATCACTGCCATATCATCATTCCCCTTTATATAAAAATCATATATTCCAAAAACACACTTTGTCACATAATTTATTTGGGTTAAAAAATGGTTCAAATAGCCATGCGGCCCGCCAAATGGCAGATTGAGTATGATGTGCGTTTACTATGCAAGAATGAGCGCTATTTAAACCATTGTATATTTTCCACATATTCGCCAAAAATACTTTTCTCATTGTTGAGTCATTCATTTTTTGATTGTTTACTACAAACACTTTCTCCATTGTGGTTCTTTGGCTGTCTATATGAGGCAACCGCGCTTAAAATTATATAAAGTATAATGTGATCTATCTATTCAAGTCAATAAAAGATTTGCTTGAAGCGAAAGGAAAAATTGCAACAAAGAACTGTTTGCCTAAAATTTTTGATTTATAAACTACACACATTGACAGAGCGAGCAAAATTTTATATAATGTTTTACTACGAGTGTAAGATTTAAGGAGGAATCATTGTGAAAGCCTTGCCACAAATCTCTGAAGCTGAATTTGAAGTTATGAAAATCGTGTGGAAATATGCTCCCATTAGCACCAATGAAATCACAGATCGTCTTGTCAAGACTACTACCTGGAGTCCAAAAACCATACAGACTCTAATCAAGCGCTTAGTGACAAAGGGCGTTCTTACTTATGAAAAACAAAGTCGTGTCTTTGTCTATACTCCACTGATAGATGAGGCAGAATATATTGGTCAGGAAAGTACTTCCTTTCTAAAACGTTTTTATAATGGCAATCTCTCTGCCATGTTGTCCGCCTTCATCGATCATGACCGATTATCAGAGACGGAAATCAATACGCTTCGTGATCTTCTTTCCCACGATTCCAAAAAGGGAGGACCTTCATGTGAGTAATTTTATGATTCCATTTTTACTGTGTAATATCTTTATCAGTGTCATTGTTGTCCTATTGCTAGTAACCAAACACTTGTTTAGAAATCACCTGACCAACCGTATGCACTATAATTTATGGTTTCTTTTCCTTGGACTGTTAGCAGTTCCCTTTTTGCCTGTTCGACAAGTTTCATTTCCTACTATTTTTTCATGGTTTGAAACATTACATCGCCTGTCTGAGTCCCCTATTCAAATAGTATCGAATGAAACAACCGCCCTTCACCAAAAAGCTCCCTTTTGGATGAATGACTTTAGCATTGCAGTAAATATGAAAACGCCTTCTCGCATTGGAGTATTTTTGTCTATTGTATGGATTCTTGGTATGATAGGCATGTTACTTTTCACGTTCAAATCGATTCGCAAACTTCATGTTTTACAAAAATCTGCGCTTCCTTTGCAAAATTCTGCGATACAAGACTTATATCACAAGTGTCTAATGGAATTAAACATAAAAAGATCCATTCCTATTTATAGTACTGCCTTTTTGAAATCACCTATTATTGTAGGACTTTTTCATCCGCGTATTTATCTGCCACTCCACTTGATCTGTGACTACCAAACGACAGATATGCGCTATATGCTACTTCATGAACTTCAACACTACAAATATAAAGATGCTTTGGCTAATTATTGTATGAATCTTGCAGGAATACTGTATTGGTTCAATCCTTTTATATGGTATGCGCTCAAAGAAATGAAAAATGATAGAGAAATCGCCTGCGATACCTCTGTCTTAAATATGTTGTCCACAGATACCTACACAGAGTATGGACATACATTGATTAATTTTGCTGAAAAACTATCACACGCTTCCTTTCCTTTTGCTGCTGGATTAGGAGGTAGTATGACACAGATGAAAAAAAGAATTGTCAACATTGCAACGTATCGCCCACTATCTTTGCAAAAAAAATTGCACAGTTTGTTGGCCTACGTTCTCATTGCACTCATTTTAGTTGGATTTATTCCGATTCTATTGGTACAAGCCTCCGACCAAAATCATTATTCCTTTATGGAACAAAACAAGAACATTACTTATATTGATTTGCAGGATTTATTTAACAATAATGATGGTTGTTTCGTCCTGTATGACGCATCTAAAGATTCCTGGCAAATTTACAATAAGGAGGCAGCCTTAACACGTATCTCCCCTGTCTCCACTTACAAAATATATAGCGCTTTATTTGGTCTTGAAACGGGTATTATTTCTTCTGAACAATCCTTGCTTTCATGGAATGGACAACCTTATCAATATGAATTGTGGAATTCTGACCAGACCCTAGAATCCGCTATGCAAAACTCTGTTACATGGTATTTTCAGACCATTGACCAACAGATTGGTTTGCCAACTATCCAAAACTATATTCAACAAATAGGATATGGAAATCAAACTGTTGGCAATGATGTATCTTCTTACTGGGTTGATTCTTCCTTAAAAATATCCCCAGTAGAACAAGTTGAATTGCTGCAAAAATTTTATGACAATGAATTTCATTTTTCATCTAAAAACATAGACACTGTAAAAAGTGCACTTTGTTTATCCACTACAGAATATGGCACGCTTTACGGAAAAACTGGAACGCAAGAAACCAATGGTCAAAATATGTCTGGCTGGTTTATTGGCTATCTAGAAAATGGTACACATACCTATTTCTTTGCCACAAATATTCAAAACGAAGAATTAGCAACAGGCCCTATTGCTGCCACTCTTACCTTTTCCATTCTTTCTGACTTAGGACTTTGGCATTAGGACACCCATGCGAACAAAGGGCGCATGGATACCTAATTCTCTTTTTTGAGATTTATTTCTATAATTTCTGGAATATTACCGAATCGCAGTGGATACTTTGTCAGTCCGATTCCGCTGCTAACATACATTTGAACAGATCTTTGCACGCCTATGTCTAGTGCTGTATAAAACCCCTTTACAAACTGGTCACAGCCTGTTGGAAGCTGCTTTTGTGTGAAATATGGTATAGATACCTGCCCCCCATGTGTATGTCCTGTGACTACCAAACTCTCTTCTAATCCGTCCACAAATTTTGAGACTACAGGTTCATGTGCTGCTACTAGACAAAACCAATCACTCTTAGGATAAGCCGAAAAATTTGGCTGACCAAACAAATAATCATCCAATCCCATCACTTCAATGTTATATTTTTCGAGAACCACACTCTCATTCACTAACACCTTAAATCCACAGTCTGTCATAAATTTTTCATAGATCCGAAATGCTCCTCCGCCATAATCATGATTTCCAAATACTGCATACTTCCCCTCTTTTGCTTCTATTCGCACCATTTCTTTTTGCAAGTATTCCATGTCCAATTGTTGCTGATCCCTCTCATAATCATCTATAAGATCTCCGCCAAAAATAACTATATCTGCTTGTAACTCGTTGATACGATCCACCAATTTTTTGACATGTTCTTCGCGATACAGCATGCCAAAATGTGTATCAGAAAAAAATACAACTTTGCACTCCTTAATATCCATAGTCGTCTTAACAGTCACTTCTCTAACAATTAATAACTCAGGCTCAATATAGC
>CAJUHQ010000054.1 GCA_910586095.1 uncultured Lachnospiraceae bacterium
CCTTTAGAGATTGCGCTAAAGTTTGCTTTTGAAAGGGAAGTGGAGCGGTGTTTTCAATTAAATAAACAGGAACTGCCATTTGGATGTCATGCATGGCAACGATATCATTCGGAGTTTTGGAGACCATTTATAGAGGCGTTTGGATATACAATAAGTGGTTTTTCTTCATTTGAGGATAAAGCATTGGAAAGTGTATATGACAAGGCAAGAAGGACAGCAGATTTTTGGGAAAGGATATCTGATAGTGACAGACTTATTACAGCACTTCATGAACTTTGTGGAAAGGAAACAGTGCACTATATTATTTGGGGCGCGGGTTATTATGGGAAAATAATCTGCGAAATATTTGCGCAAAGTATGCTGCCTATAAAATTTATAATTGATAGTAATCAAACAGTGGGGCAAAAGCTTAATGGGATTACAGTAAAAAAGTATTTTGATGCTGATATAACAGAAAAAGATGTGATTATTGTGGCAGTTCAAAACAGTCAGGAAATAATTTGTCAATTGGAAGAGGATCAGTATGTTCATCTAAAGGATTATTTTTTGTTGGACGATTTGGAGAAGGCATTAGGAATACCTTAAAAAGTGACCGCTTATTAGAAAGGTAACAAATTTATGAAAAGAATCGCCATATTTTCATTTTATGATTGTGAAGGGCATGCGGATATGTACATAAACTGTTTGCTACAGGATATGACAGCCTTTATAGATAAGCTTGTCATTGTCTGCAACGGTAGTGTTGATGAAGATAGTTTGGCGTTTTTTAAAAAAGTATCTGATTATTGTATCATTCGGGAAAATATTGGCTATGATGCAGGGGGATATAAAGATACAATCCTAGCTTTGCAACAGAGTGGTGGATTCAAAGAGTATGATGAATGTATATTGTTTAATAACACATTTTTTGCTTTTTTTTATCCGTTACAGGAAATGTTTGATGCAATGGATAAAAAATCAGATGTAGATTTTTGGGGAATAACCAAACACCCCAAAGGACAATATCAGAATAAATATTATTATGCAGAACATATTCAAGCATACTTTTTAGTTATTCGAAGCCGCATGTTTCATAGTTCTGATTTTCTTTGTTTTTGGCAAAATATTGATTATCCAGTAGACTATCATATGGCAGTGCAGCAGTTTGAAATTGCGTTTACAGAATATTTTACTAAGAAATGTTTTGTAGGAAATGTTTATTGTGATCTACAAAGAATAGGAATAGAGGATAGATATGGAATAAATCCATATTTGTCCTATGGATATGAGCTAATTGTACAGATGCATTGTCCTGTCTTAAAAATCAAGAGTATATACATAGAAAATTCTAAAGAAAACAGAGTGTTAGAAGCAATAGACTATTTGCAGAAAATGCATCTGTATAAAACGGAGTATATTTGGCAGTATTTGAGTAGAGGCTGTCAAAATGGCAGTATTTCCACCTATTTTGATTTTTATAAGTTAGAACAGTTTTGCAGACGCTTTTCATCCTTGTATGTCTATGGAAATGGTGTTTATGGTAAATGGATAAAGAGATATTTGCAGTTAAGACATTTTCCATTTGATAAGATGGTAGTTACACATAAGAACAAGAAGCTAGAAGATGATTGCGTGGAATATACAAGATTCAAGGCAAAACCAAATGCAGGATGGATAGTTGCGTTAAATGCGAAAAATACAACGCAAGTACTGAATCTTATTCAAAATGATATTTCAGAAGATAGACTGTTTGTGGGGAAGCGATAAATCTAGAAGGGAAAGCAGGATGAAAATATGGATTTAGTATCAGTGATTTTGCCAGTGTATAATCGAAGCTTTACCATCAATAGGGCAATTGACAGCGTATTGAATCAATCATATGGTGACATTGAATTAATTATTGTGGATGATGCTTCAGATGACAATACAGTGGAATTAATAAAGCAGTATAACGATAAACGTATTGTGCTTATTCAGGGCAAAAGCAGAGGCGGTGCAGCAAAAGCCAGAAATATAGGAATAAAGATAGCAAAAGGGAAGTATATTGCATTTCAAGACAGTGATGATGAATGGATGCCATGCAAACTAGAGAAACAGTTAAGTTACATGAAAAGGCAAAACTGTCAAGTATCTTTTACACCCTATAGATTAATAGGGGAGAGCACATTAATTGTACCATATCATTATAGTCATATGGACAACAGCATGATAAGTACTGCTCTCAAAAAAGGAAATATAATAGGAACACCTACACTGGTAATGGAAAAGGAAGTAATAGACAATGTTGGTGTATTTGACGAAAGTATGTCTGCATGGGAAGATTATGAACTCATTATAAGAATTGCAAAGAAGTATTCTATAGGTTGTGTAAAAGAAATTTTATTAGATGCATACAGGCAAAAAAAATGTATTTCAAACAACTATGGGAAAGTAATATGTTCTGAAATGTATATTATGCGCAAACATGCGGACTTTGTAGAGGAGAAATCTTTTTTGGCTTCTTTAGAGATATGGATCAATACATTTATAACAGATTGTGCTGCTGATTTTACAGCTTTTGAGTATGATATAATGGCTCTGACACAAAGTGAAAAAGAGTATTTAAACAAAGTATTTTTACAGGCAGTGTGTAAAAGGTATAACACAAAAAGTTATTGCCTTGAAACAATGTGTGAAGGTGTTGAAGCTAGGCTGCAAAATGGAAAATTTTATATATATGGGGCAGGTGTTGTTGCACAAAAAACCTACGAACGATTGAAACAAAAACACATTGTACCATTGGCGTTTGTCGTGACAACAGTAGGGAAGGATAAGAAAATTGATGCGATACCAGTTATAGAATTGGGAAACTGCCTGGATGTGAATTTACCGCTTTTAATAGCGGTTTCTCCAAAGTATCATAAAGAAATCGTTGAGAGTTTACGAAAGATTGGATATTTGAATTATTCTTTTGCAATGGAAACGATAAATATGTAATAAAAAGATAGGTTGATGATGCCAAAAAAGAAGCTCAGAGTATGAGAGGAATATGTGATGAGTGTGTATTATTTAAGAAGCATTATTTATGAAATAGCGCAAGAAATAAAGAAGCTTATTGAAAAAAATAGTATTACAAATAATAAAAGGATTTTTTTATATGGGCTTGATATATATTCGTTTGCAATGAAGACAATATTAGCAAATGATGGATTTAAAATAGATGGATATCTATCAAATGATATGGAACAGATAATGACATATAGAAGGCAAGCAAAGGCATCATTGCGCTACCTAAACTCAACAAGAGACATGATACATATTTCCGATATTGAGGAAAAATTGGTTCCTTTTGACTCTTCCATTGTAGTTCTTAGCGCTTCAAAGAATTGCCCTATTTCGAGAATGACAGACTTGAACTATCAAGTAAATATGCACATTTTTCAAGTATTTGATTGGGAACAAAACAGTTTTGCAGAAACGATGAGTGATAAAAAAAGAATGAATATCAAGGATATTCAGAGTGTTGCAAAAGAAATTCTTTGTAAAGTGGATGCGTTTTGCCTTGAAAACGACATACGTTATTGGGTGTGTGGAGGGACATTGCTTGGGACAATTCGTCATAAGGGATTTATACCATGGGATGATGATGTGGACATTTTTATGCCGTGGGATGATTACAAGAGATTTATCAGTGAATTTAGTAAAAAAGGCATGTATCAGTTAATTTCGCCTGAAAATGTGGACAGAAGAGATTTTTACGGATTGTTTTCCAAAATTCTAGATGATAAAACTATGGTTGTGGAAAATGAACCTTTAGTTCGATTTATCCACCCTGTTGCAATAGATGTGTTTCCTTTAGTGGGAGTTCCAGACAAAGAAGAGGAAAGACGCCTGTTCTTTCGTCGATATCGTGAGTTAATGCAACAAGTTACAGAGGATTTCTATGCAAATAACGGGGATTATAATGTGTATAACAAGTGGTATCCCGCACAAAAAGAATTTTTGGAAAAGTATCATTTTGCTGAATCGAATTTTGTAGGCGTGTTGGGAACTGGATATGGGGAACGCGATTATGCATCAGCATCGGTTTATGATGCTACAATACGATTACCATTTGAGGATATTAAAGTCAATGTTCCCATTGGGTATCAGGAATATTTGGACAATTTATACGGAAAAGATTGGATGGAACTTCCGCCAGAAGAAAAGAGAAAATCGCATCATGGAATGGAAGCATATTGGTTGTAGGAGGAGAAGAAAATGTTTAGTAAAATGAAAAAAGTGTATGGCTTGTTGGAAGATGATTTGTCTAAGGATATTTTTTTAAACCGTGTTTTATATAACATTACAGGGAAAGGTATATATATTCAAAATATCACAGCGACTTATTTTGACAGAATGAAAAGGGAATTTTGTGAGTATACAGAGGAAGTAAAAAAGCTGAGGGAAAAGATTCGTCATCGGCGTGTTGTATTATATGGAATAGGGCATTGTGGCTTTGTTACATTAGCACTATTTAGTTCGGAGATGAAGGACATTGAGTTAGCAGCATTTTGTGACCAGAAAGCAGATAAAGTTACTAAATTTTGTGGATATGCAGTTATAGATATCAAAGAACTTGCTAAGAGTTATCAAGATGCAGTTGTTTTGGTTACGCCTGTTGATAAGAAAGTGAAAGACGAAATTATTGCAAATTTACTTATGGAAGGAGTACAAAGGGAGCAAATTATTGAAAAGGTCACATTTGATGATGCCGCATTAAGAAAACAATATTTTGACGAGGTTATGGTCTTGGAAGAAGATGAAGTTTTTGTTGATGCAGGTTGTTGCAACTGTGCAACTGATATTGATTTTAGAAAAAGATGTCCAGAATATAAAGAAATTATTGCCTTTGAACCAGATCCAGTGCAATATGCGAATTGTATGAAAATTGTGCAGGAGCAGAATATACGTGATATACAGATTTATAATATGGGGCTTTGGGATAAAGAGGAGGAATTGTCTTTTCAGATGGATGAATCGCGGGGGCGTGTATGTGAAGAAGGAAATGTTAAAATTCAAGTGAATACGCTAGATCATATAGTACAAGGAAAAAGAGTTTCCTTTATAAAAATGGATATTGAAGGAGCAGAATTGAGGGCATTAAAGGGATGTGAGTATTCGATTGTACAACACAGACCAAAACTGGCAATTAGTATTTATCATAAACCAGAAGATATTGTAGAAATACTATATTACATACATGAAATTGTGCCGAATTATAAGTTTTATATAAGACATCATGCATATGGTGCTTCGGAAACAGTGCTTTATGCAATACCAAAGTAGGAGAGTAAGTGAGAGAAGAGTTTCTAAGGCGTCAAAAACGCCGCCTAAGAAATACTAAATCTCACCCGAAGAGCATCAGGAGTAGGAGTTCTTGTCACCAAATGTTTGTGATGACGGGAAGTTTAAAAGTAAACGCCCATCATGTACAGCCTGCCATCTAGCAGGCCGCATGGACATCCATACTGTGAAAGTCGAAGACTTTTACAGTTAATTCTCAAATTATTAATTGGTATGTGTGCAAAGCGCGTCGGGGGATTAAGTATGCCAAAAGTTTCAGTAATTGTGCCTGTTTATAATGTGGAAAAATATTTAAAACAGTGTTTGGACAGTATTCTTGAGCAAACATTAGAAGAGATAGAAATAGTCTGTGTTGATGATGGATCAACAGATTCCAGTGGAGAAATACTGGACCAATATGCAACGAAAGATGAGCGTGTTCGGGTGATTCATAGAAAAAATGCAGGATATGGCAGTGCAATGAATGTGGGGCTTGAGATTGCGACAGGGGAATATATTGGCATTGTGGAAAGTGATGACTGTATTTTGCCGGATATGTATAAAACATTGTATGAAGAGGCGGTTTCGGATTCATTGGATCTAGTTAAATCGGATGCGTATTATTGGCTGGAAAAAGCACAATATAAAAAGAGAATTCATTATAAACATTTAGAATCATTTTATGACCGTGTACTGTCTGATATAGAGAGAAATGTATTTTTTGATTTTGTAATGAATATTTGGACAGGAATTTATAAAAGAGAATTTTTGACAAAATATCAGATTCGTTTTCATGAAAGTCCAGGGGCTTCTTATCAGGACAATGGTTTTTGGATACAGACGCTTAGTTATTGCAAGAGTGCGAAATGGCTAAATCAGGCATTTTATTTGTACAGGCAGGACAATGAAACGTCATCCGTAAAAAGCAGGGACAAAATGTTTGCTATGACAAAAGAATATGAATACATTGAAAAACTTTTGCGTGACAGAGGAGATGAGGAGTTTCTCCCATATTGTTATTATTATAAGCTATTTCGCCATCGGGGCACTTTTTTCCGTATTGCCGACGAAAATAAGAGGGAATTTTGCGATGAGATTAAGAAAGATTATGCACGTTATAAATGCTATATAAAGGGATTTGCTGCTATGGATGGATGGCTTCGCAAGGCTTCTACGCAACCTGAGGAGTTGTGTGAAAATGTGATACAAAAGAAAAAAAGTATTAAAAAGTGTTTGGACCATGCATCTCATATAATTATATATGGAGCTGGTACACATGGAGATATTATTTTTCGGGGATTATATAATGAGGGGTATTATGACAAGATCTCCTGTTTTGCTGTTTCACAAAATCCGCCAGAGTATTTATTTGCAGGAAAACAAATAGTAAAGATAGAGACAGCACTAGAAAGCTACAAAGATGCGTTAGTGGTGATAGCAGTAGCTCGTGGCAGCAATATATATAGACACATGGTAGAAAAATTAGCACAGCTTGGAATAAATGATTTTTTGGATGGAAGTTTGATAGAGGAGAGTTTTTATATTTTATAAGGAGAAATTGGCATGAACATTGCAATGATTATCGCCGGTGGGAGAGGTGTTCGCACGCGTCAGGATATACCTAAACAATTTTTAAGCATACATGACAGACCTGTTATTGTCTACACAATGCAGGCGTTTCAGAAACATCCAGAAATAGATGCTATTTTGGTGGTATGTATTGATGGATGGCAGGAAATTTTGTGGGCATATGCGCATCAGTTTAATATAACAAAAATGAAATGGATAACAGCAGGCGGAGACAATGGTCAGCAGTCAATATATAATGGACTTGTCGAATTGAAGAAACATTGTGACATGTCAGATTTGGTATTGGTTCATGATGCAAACAGACCCAATGTATCACAGGAAATTATCTCAAACTGTATTGCAGAATGTCGCTTGTGTGGATCTGCCATCACAGTTATTCCGTGTGCTGAGGCAATGTTACTTCGGGCCAAAGATCCCAATAGTTCTTCTAAAGTCATTTCAAGAGATTCACTGGCAAGGACTCAGACACCGCAAGCCTTTCCATTACATAAGCTTATGTGGGCGCATGAGGAAGCACAGAAGCGTGGCATCAACAATTCGATTGCTTCCTGTACATTAATGGTAGAATTGGGAGAAGAAGTTCATTTTTGTTCTGGATCAGAAAAAAATATTAAAATTACAACAACAGAGGATATAGAGATTTTTAAGGCGCTACTTATGGCAAGAAAGGATGATTGGCTAAAGTAAAATGTATCTGCAAAGTGAGACATATAGGAAGGATTTGAGAACTGCATATAACAGTGTAGTGAATGTCACAAAACTCTATCATAAGAGTATTTTGATTACTGGAGCAACAGGACTCATTGGCTCTTTTGCGGCTGATATGCTGTTGCATGCAAACAGAACAGAAAATGCAGAAATTGAAATATATCTGTTGGCGCGCGATGAAAAAAGACTAAGAGAACGTTTTGCCTCAAGTCTGGATGAAAAACGGCTACATTTTGTTGTTCAGGATGTAGTGAATCCAATAGAATTAAATGTAGAAGTTGATTATATCATTCATGCGGCAGGGGATGGATTTCCAGCGGCATTTAGAGAGCATCCTGTAGAAACAATGACGCCGGCGCTGTTTGGGACATATCACTTGTTACAATATGTATTGCGCACTGCCAATAAAGGCATGTTAAAGAATTTTCTGTATGTTTCGAGTGGTGAGGTGTATGGAAATCCATCTAATATACAACATGCTTTTACAGAACAGGAATATGGATATTTAGATAATATGAGTGTACGTTCCTGCTATCCAATGGCAAAGCGGTGTGCCGAAACACTTTGTGTCTCTTTTGGGATTCAGTATCATATTCCGATCGTGATAGCACGTCCAAGTCATGTTTATGGGGCATGTACTTCGATCCATGATAATCGTGCAACCGTACAGTTTTTGAATAATGCGGTTGCCAGAGAGGATATAATCTTGCACAGTCAGGGAAAGCAGATGCGCAGTTATACTTATGTGGCAGACTGTGTATCTGGTATATTTTCAGTATTACTAAACGGTGTGGACAAAGAGGCATACAACATAGCAAATGCAACGTCAAGGGTTACAATCGCGGAATTTGCTAAAATCGTATCGCAAAAGGCGGGGACTAATTGTATCATAAAAAATCCAGATGAAAATCAAAAAAAAGAACATACTCCTATTAAGTATGCGGTATTAGATTCATGCAAACTAGAACAGCTTGGATGGAAAGGGCAGTATGATATTAGTATGGGAATAGAATATATGTTTAGAATTGCGGTTGGAAAATGAATATATGAATAAAGAGCCCGCAAAAGCGGACAGATGGGAGTTTGTATGACTTCAGACGAAATTATAAAAGACTTACCAAAAGCATTAATAAACTGGTATGATTTCCAACCAGATTCCAAAAAGCTTTTTATTTCAGGAGGAAAACCAGAATGTGAAGTGCTTTTTGATGTGATAAAAGAAACAGGTGGCGAACTAGTACAAGTGGATGTGGCAATGCTACATACACTTTGTGATAGATTCGACTATATTGTAGCAGCAGGTATTATTGAAAGAAGCACTATGCCAGAAGAGATGCTTACAAAGTTGAAAGGATTGCTCAAACCTTCGGGAAAACTTCTGATAGGGGCAGAGAATCGGCTTGCAATCCGTTATTTTTGCGGTGATAGAGATTCTTTTTCAGGACATGTTTTTGATGGAGTTGACGGATATGCAAAAGTAAGTGTACAAAGAAAAAAAATAAATGGTGGACGTTCATATGCGAAAGCAGAATATGAAACAATGTTGTGTCATGCAGGTTTTAATAAGTGCAAATTCTATGCAGTTATGCCAGAACTTGTGCGTCCGCAGATGTTAATCGGAGAGAATTATGTTCCCAATGAAGCAATGGATGTGAGGATTTTTCCACAATATAAAAGCCCAGAAACATTGTTTCTAGAGGAGGAACGATTGTATTCAACACTACTGGAAAATCATATGTTTCATCAAATGGCAAATGCCTTTTTGATAGAATGTACTGTTGATGGAGAGCTTTTGGATATCGATCAGATTACAGTGCAAGGTGACCGAGGACATAAAGAAGCGTTTGCTACCATAATAAAGTATCCTGAATGGGTATTGAAGAAAGCATTGTATCCAGAAGGAACGAAAAAAATAAATGCGCTGTTGGAAAGTACCATATATTTGCAACAGCATGCCATTCCCATAGTAGAGGGAAAATTAAAAAATGATGCATATGTCATGCCTTATGTTGCAGGGCAGATTGCAACAGAGTATTTCAGAGAACGGTTGCGAAATGATAGACAAAAATTTATACAGGAACTTGAGAAATTTTGGGAGATGATAGTATCTTCTTCAGAACATGTTTCCTATGAGGAAGTGAATTGGAGGCAGTTTGAACCTGGATGGGAACAACGAAAAAAAGACGACCCCAATGTAGATCAATGGCAAAAACGTGCGTTTGGGACACAAGAGGAGAGGGAAAATATTGGAGTTATTTTAAAAAGAGGATATATTGATATGGTTTCCATCAATTGTTTTTATACAAAGGAGGGATTCAAATTTTTTGACCAAGAGTTTTTTATAGAGAATTTTCCGGCAAATTCTATCTTTATTAGAACCATAGATTTTATATATAGGGACAGCCCTGATTTGGAACAACGATATCCAAAAGAAGAGCTTTTGAAGTATTTCAAATTATATGAGTATCAGAATACATGGAGAAGAAAAAGCAATGTATTTTTAGAAACGCTGCGAAAGGAAAAAGAGCTGTCAGGGTATCATAAACTGCACAGAAGAGATCCGCGGATAACTGCGGCAAACAGACACAGGATGGACTATAGTCAAGAGGAATATGATCGCTTGTTTACAAATATTTTTAAGGGTATTGATAATAAAAAAGTATATCTTTTTGGCTCTGGTAATTATGCTAAAAAGTTTATTGAACAGTTCGGACAGTATTGTGATGTGGCAGGAATTGTTGATAATAATGACAAGAGATGGGGAACTAGTCTGCTGGGAGTAGACATTTATTCGCCCAATGTTCTAAAAGAGACAAGCACGCCTTGTAAAGTATTTATTTGCATTAAGTTTTTTGAGGATGTACTTTCACAGTTAAAAGAAATGAATATTAAGGATATTTCTGTGTACGATCCACGGCTGAACTATGATAGACCATTGAAGCAGGTATGTTGTCAAGAAGATGCTGCGCCAAAAAAGTATCATGTTGGGTATATAGCGGGCGTGTTTGACTTGTTTCATATAGGACATCTCAATATATTGCGGCGGGCAAAAGAACAATGCGATTATTTAATTGTTGGTGTCGTGTCAGATGAACAGGTGATAAAAAGTAAAAAAACACGTCCATATATTCCTTTTCATGAGAGGCTTTTGATTGTACAGGCGTGTAGATATGTGGATGAGGCCGTTGAAATACCTGTTGACAAACCAAATACAGAAGACGCGTATTATATGTATCATTTTGATGTCCAGTTTTCAGGTAGCGATTATGAAAATGATCCTGCTTGGCTTGCAAAAAAAGTATTTTTACAGCAGCATGGGGCAGATATGGTATTTTTCCCATACACAAAAGAAACAAGTTCCACAGAATTGAAAGAACGCGTTGGAGGAATTGGGAGGAAGGACAAAAAAGTATGAACATAAGTTGTCAGAGCATTATCAGTATGGAAAGGCCAGGACAGGGAATACTGGCTTTAAATACTGTGGGACAAAGTAGAATTTTCTTTTCAATCTATGCAAAATTTCCAGAGAAAAAAGAGGGGAAAAATGCAACAAAATTGTTAAAAAAATATTCTCCTGAAACGGTTATAGAGCGTTACAAAACGGTGATTGAAAAATGTATGGCATGCGATATTCAAACAGCATTTTTAAAAGCACCTGTTGTTCCACAAAAGGCAGATATCAATAGTGCGCTGCCAATGCTAGAAACTGCTATCGTACAATGTCTTGAGTTGTGCAAAACAGCAAAATGCGGTTTTTTGCTGGTAGAGTTGCCAGTTCAGTTTATGGAAAACGATAGAGCTACCAAGCAGATCATTTACGATTATTTTATGAATATAGCAAAGATCGCTTGTGAATATCATGTGATGCTCTTGTTAAAAAATCAGACAAAAGAGAGAGGGGGACACTTGATACGTGGTTTTTGTGCAGAAGCATTTGATGCAGCAGAGTGGGTGGACAAACTAAATCATAAACTTGGATATGATGCTTTTGGATTTTGTGTTGACACGGGGATATGCAATATCTGTGGAAATGACATTCAAACATTCATAAATGTGCTTGGAAGTCGTATAAAGGTAGTGATTTTAAGAGAGAATGATGGGCGTAAAGATGTCTCTATGCTTCCATTTACATGTACTTATTTTAAGACAGATTGGCTTGGCGTGATTAGAGGGCTTCGCGATATCCGTTTTGATGGGGAGCTTGCGGTTGATTGTTCGAGCACATGTGATTCGTTTTCCCCCCTTTTAAGGCCTGCTCTTTATCCGCTGGTCAAAAAAACAGCAGAATATTTTAAGTGGCAGATTGAGATAGAGAACCACCTAAAGAAGTATAAACAGTTTGTTTTGTTTGGCGCTGGCAATATGTGCCGCAATTATATGAAATGCTATGGACAAAAATATCCTCCACTTTTTACTTGCGATAACAATCCGAAACGTTGGGGCACATATTTCGATGGGCTTGAGGTTAAAAATCCCGAGGAACTTAAGAAACTTCCAAAAGATTGTTGTGTGGTCATCTGTAACATCTATTATCAGGAGATAGAAGCGCAGCTTAGAATGATGGAGATTGAAAATATAGGGTATTTTAATGATGAATATATGCCATCATTTTATTTTGACAGGTTGTATGAAGGATAGGATATAAAGCTTTAGAGCATTATATCCTATCCTTCATTTGCTAATATGCAAACATACAATATTGTGGTTATATGCCCCTTTTTGGCGAATCAAAAGAAAAGGGGATAGTGTGAAAAAAGTCTGCATAGCAGATTTTTTTCACACAGGAAAAACGCAAAAGACTGTGTTTTTCATTTCTATTTGAGACGCCAAAGGCGGCATGGGGGATTTTTATGAAAGAAGCTTTATATTCTTAAAAAGTAAAATGTAATGGCATTGTAGTTTTTAGTGTGATAGACTAGTGATAGTAAACAATACATGATATAGGATTACAGTGTATGGAGGGATATGATATGAAGAGATTCGATGAGACATATGAATTGCTTGGTGCTATGTATCGTGATGGGTATTTTCCCGATTTTTTGGTGGATCAGGTAAAAGAGCGCATACAGAAGGTAATTGCTTTTTTGGAAACAGGAGAGAACGATTTAGAAATGATACAAAATCAATTTGATGAAATGACAATAGCTATCAATGATCTACAGGAAGAATTTGAAGAAAATGATAGTGAATTGGAAACAGTGGCAAGAGAGAGCATTGGAGAAACTGTAGCATACATTTTGAAGTGGTTTGATATTCATTTGGATGTGGAAGATGCCATTGGAGAACGTGATTGGTAATATGTGGGAGTTTTTTACACAGAAAGCTTGGCGGAAGTAGTAGAAGTTAATTTTTTGTATTTGCTTTTGTAAACACAAGAAAAATTAGAGCGCAAAAAGGAGAAATTCAAAAGTGTATATAGAAAATAAGTACTGGAACAATTATATTGGAGATACAGATGATAGTTTGGCATTGATTGAGTATCTAGCAGACAAACGAGCACCAAAAATTTCTCTGACAGAGATCTTTTCTGATATTGGATTGGATAAATTACAGGGTAATTTTCGCCAAAATGAGGAGCCGTTGACGGTTGTTTTAAAAAATGTAGAATCGGATTATGATGAACCATATATAGCATTTTCTTGTGCAATAGACTTGATTATGGATCTCGCCGCTTTATTGTTGGAGTGCAAAATAAATGGAAGTGTTGATTTAAATGAGCTAGTTGGATATGAGATGGAAACAGATGTGCCGATTGTTTGTATCACGGCCACCGAACAGGAACATCAATTGATCCATAAGGCCCTAGCGGACTTTGTATCAGAACCGATGGTCTATGATAGTAGTGAACTATGTTCAGAAGAGGAATTAGCAGAGACAGCAGCATTGTGCGAGAATTTAAGAAAAGAATTATATGAATGATAAAAAGCTTCCAATCATCTTTGGGCGGGCTGCTATCTACTCGATATGATTTGAAAAAAGTGAAGAGATTGACCTAATTTGACAACAGCAATCTAAAATATAGAACAAACGATCGAAATTCTATGATTTTGGTGAGTGGCTACAAGAATATGAAGAGTGCGAAGAAGCAATAATAGTGCGGGCTCATGAAGAGTATCAAAACAGGAATTCTAGAAATGGAATTCCTGTTCTTATGCACACGAGTGTCCAGAGGAAGAATGTCAGCAGAAGCTTCTGGACACTCGGCGCGCGAGTAGTGGAAAAAACCATCCCTACTCGATTGCACACGAGTGTCCCAAGGAAGAATGTCAGCAGAAGCTGACGAATTCACAATGCAAGTACGTGATTGCACACGCCAATACAGAGGAAATTATGTATGCATATATATTGTTGCATAGAGTCAAAATATGTATAAATATACAAAATGCAACAAGAACTAGCAGTAAACTCATAACTAAATTGTTTTAGAAATTAATAAACAAAAAGGTTGCACAACTATTTTTCAGTTGATATAATTATATTATAGAAGATAGGCATTTACATGTTTCAATATTGAGTTTTGAGTCAGTTTTTATCTATGTTATCTTTTGTATTATTAACATATAAATTACATGTTGATATCCATATATTTAACAGTGGCAGATGATAGCTTGCGATCAAAAGGATACAATGTATGAGATATAATATAATTTTTGGAGAATAAGCAAACAATGAAAAAGAGAGTATACAATATAATTTGTTTATGTAGTCTTGTTTCTATGATGTTATGTGCATGTGCGCAACAGCAGATTGGGACTAGTGTTGAAGAAGAGACTACCACAAGAACCAGCCAAGAAGGGGATAAAACTGTAACTTTTCAGGCAACGGTAATAGACATAATTGACGACACTATTTTAGTAGAACCTGTGGAGGGGGCTTCAGAATTAGGTTCTGCCGACTCATTTACGATAACTACCATAGCAAATATAGAGTTGCATGTAGGTGATATTGTTGAAATTGAGTATAATGGTGAGATCTTAGAGACTTACCCAGCACAATTAGGAAAAGTATATGCTATTCATGTCACCCAAGAAGTTGGCGATTCTCAGTCTCAAAAAGAGCCATCTGTAGTTAAGACGTATGAGGTATCAGAGCCAGTCGAAGAAGGTGTTTGTAGAGACGATGTAGTGATTATGGTTAAGCACTATGAGATGAGTGATGGTACTTGGAAAACAGATACACATACTTATAAATATAGATTAGAAATTACTGGCAGAATGGGCGGTAATGCTAGTAAAGATAGTACCTTTGTATTTTTGAGTAATATAGAGGAGATCACATTCGATCAAGCATGGAAAGCAAGTGGATTTAGTAGTAATACAAATGACTATTTTGATGAAGCAGATGCAAAATTTGTAGGCATGAAATAAAGAAAATTGCAAAAAAGTTGACTATTTTTGGAAATATGATATTATAATGGTAGTGATGAGTCCTATGGCAAAGCAGACTGCTAAAAGTGTTAGCGACTCGAATAGAGTGATTACACAAATGGCTATGTGGAAACGCATAGCCATTTTTAACGAAAAGAGATCTGTATACAAAATGATTTATAGTAGATCATTGCCCATTTCTATCGTTTGACGAAGAAATTGACAACCTAGACACCAGCAATCCAAAAGGTAAAAAGAGCCAATTTTCTGCTATGTAGACATTTTACAAAAATGTTCATGTAATAATAGACATGAAGAGAGAGCGAAGTCTATTAGATACTATAGGAGGGATTTATATATGGGATTTGATGCAAACAAAGTGATGACAAAAGAGGCTATTGAGAGCGGGAAAACCGTTCTGGGGATCGAGTTTGGTTCTACTAGAATCAAGGCGGTGTTAGTGGACGACAATCATGAAGTGCTCGCTATCGGAACACATGATTGGGAGAATCAATTGGTAAACAACATTTGGACATATAGTTTAGATGCTATTTGGAAAGGGCTTCAAGATTGTTATCAGGATCTGACAAAACACGTGAAAGAGCAATACGGAGTTTGTATCACCACTGTAGGAGCAATTGGATTTAGTGCCATGATGCATGGATATATGGCGTTTGACAATCAGGGTGAACTTTTGGTTCCATTTCGGACATGGAGAAATACGATTACACAGGAAGCGAGTGAACAGCTCACAGAACGATTTGCATATCACATCCCACAAAGATGGAGCATAGCGCATCTGTACCAGGCAATACTAAACAAAGAAGAACATGTAGAACATGTGGCATTTTTTACAACTCTTGCAGGATACATTCATTGGAAACTGAGTGGGGAGAAGGTCTTAGGTGTGGGAGAGGCATCTGGGATGTTTCCTATTGATATTGAGACAAAAGACTTTAACAAGAAGATGATAGAACAGTTTCAAGACCTGATTGCAGACCGGAAGTATTCGTGGAAGTTAGAGGAAATTCTGCCTAAAGTATTGGTTGCAGGTGATTGTGCAGGCAAACTGACACAAGAAGGGGCTAAGTTATTGGATGTGACAGGAACCTTACAGGCAGGTATTTTGATGTGTCCGCCTGAAGGGGATGCAGGCACTGGGATGGTAGCGACAAACAGTGTAGCACAGCGCACAGGAAATATTTCGGCTGGAACTTCTGTTTTTGCAATGGCAGTGCTTGAAAAGGAACTGTCCAAATCGTATGATGAGCTCGATTTGGTTACAACTCCAGATGGGAGTCTGGTTGCAATGGTTCACTGCAATAACTGTACATCAGATCTAAATGCGTGGATTCATCTTTTTAAAGAGTTCTATGAGGTTATGGGGCAAAAGGTGGATATGGACAATCTGTATAGTACCTTGTACAAAAAGGCACTGGAGGGAGATATAGATTGTGGTGGATTGTTATCTTATGGATATTATTCTGGCGAACATGTGACAGGATTTTTGGAGGGAAGACCCTTGTTTGTGCGGACTCCAGATGCACAGTTTACACTTGCCAATTTTATGAGAGTTCATTTGTTTACCGCGCTAGGAGCTATTAAGATCGGCATGGATATTCTATGTAAACAGGAAAAGGTAGTGTTAGATGAGATTCTTGGACATGGTGGCCTGTTTAAGACAGAAAAAGTGGGACAGAGAATAGTGGCGGCTGCAATCAATGTACCAGTATCTGTGATGAAGACAGCAGGTGAAGGTGGTGCTTGGGGAATTGCAGTACTTGCCCAATATATGATAAATAAGAAGAAAGAAGAGTCTCTTAGTGAATATCTTAACGACAACGTGTTTGCAAGACAGCAATCTGTGCGCATAGAGCCTGATCCAAAGGATGTGGAAGGGTTTGAGATATTTATTGATCGGTATAAAAATGGATTATCTATTGAGCGCGCAGCAGTGGAAAATATGAAGTAGGTTGCAAGGTGATTTTGTATATAAGTATGGAGGAAAAGTATGGTAGAGGAGCTAAAAAAAGCGGTGTACGAGGCCAATATGGATTTACCTAGATATGGACTCGTTACATTTACATGGGGAAATGTGAGCGCAATCGATCGAAAAAGAGGTGTGTTTGTCATTAAGCCTAGTGGTGTGGACTATGATTTGTTAAAGCCAGAAGATATGGTCGTCATGGATTTAGAGGGCAATCAAGTTGAGGGTACATACAAGCCTTCTTCAGACACACCGACACATTTGGAACTTTACAAGGCATTTCCTGCCATTGGCGGTATTGTACATACACATAGCACCTATGCGACAAGTTGGGCACAGGCGGGCAGAGCGATTCCATGTTATGGAACAACACACGCCGATTATATGTATGGAGAGATCCCTTGCGCACGCGTGCTTACACAGGAGGAAATCGATGCAGGTTATGAGAAAAATACAGGCATCCTGATTGTAGAAACGTTTCGTGATCGTGATCCGATGGCAGTTCCAGCAGTGTTATGTAAAAATCATGGACCCTTTGCGTGGGGAAAGAACGCAAAGGAAGCGGTTCACAATGCGGTAGTACTCGAGGAGGTCGCAAAAATGGCACTGTTCACGGAACAACTTAAGGCGGATGTGGGGCCAGCACCACAGAGAATACAAGATAAGCATTATTATAGAAAGCATGGCGCAAATGCATACTATGGGAACTAGACCACCTTTTTGTGGTTTTGCAAATACAACCATGAAAGTATAACATAAATTTTTGTTTACGTCGCGTATGGAATATGGTAGATTAATAGTATCATGCGGGAGCGTGCAGGGGCACGCCCTAGCATCTTGAGAACTTCCCAATATGCCGCTTAAGGCGGCGTAAACAATCAATGTGAGATTTTCGCACTTCTGGGTAGGAAGGAAATGGAGGAAAAGACAATGACAAATTTAGAGCTTCAAAAAGCAGCAAATGAAGTTCGTAAAGGAATCATCACAGGAGTTCATGCAGCAAAGGCAGGACATCCAGGAGGCTCCTTATCAGCGGCAGACATTTTTACATATCTTTATTTTGAGGAGATGAACATCGATCCAAAGGAGCCAAAAAAGGCAGACCGTGATCGATTTGTGTTGTCAAAAGGACATACAGCTCCAGGATTGTACTCGGCACTTGCAAACCGCGGGTACTTTCCAGTAGAGGATTTGGTGACATTAAGAAAATTGGGGTCATATTTGCAGGGACATCCTTGTCTGCAACATGTGCCAGGTGTGGATATGTCATCAGGTTCATTGGGACAAGGGATTTCAGTGGCTTGTGGTATAGCATTAGGCGCAAAGATGTCAAAAGAATCATATAGAGTATATACACTGCTTGGGGACGGAGAATTAGAAGAAGGACAGGTATGGGAGGCAGCAATGTTTGCAGGACACAGAAAACTGGATAATCTTTGTGTGATTGTAGACAATAACGGATTGCAGATCGATGGAAAGATCGAGGATGTTTGTTCGCCCTATCCAATAGATAAAAAATTTGAAGCATTTAATTTCCATGTAATCAATCTTGAAGATGCTCATGATTTTGATCAAATCCGCGCAGCGTTCCAGGAGGCGCGTGCGACGAAGGGGATGCCAACAGCAATTATAGCTCATTCCTTAAAGGGAAAAGGAGTATCCTTTATGGAAGGAAGTGTAGACTGGCATGGCAAAGCGCCAAATGATGAGGAGTATGCGGTAGCGGTAGCAGATTTAGAGCGCATAGGAGAACAGTTAGCGGCGCAGTAACAGATCAAGATATGAAGAGAATTTCATCAGACAAGCATAGCATGTAAAACAGGCAAAGGCTTGTTTGGAGAATGGAGGATTTATATGGCAGAGAATACAATTAAAAAAATTGCAACAAGGGAGAGTTATGGAAATACCCTTGTAGAAATAGGAAAAGAAAATCCAAACTTGGTAGTTTTAGATGCAGATTTGGCAGCAGCGACAAAGACAGGCGTATTTCGGAAAGCCTTTCCAGACAGGCATATTGATTGTGGTATTGCTGAGTGCAATATGACAGGCATTGCTGCGGGACTATCACTCACAGGCAAGATTCCATTTGTCAGTTCTTTTGCGATGTTTGCAGCAGGACGTGCGTTTGAGCAGGTGCGCAATTCTATTGGATATCCTCATTTAAATGTTAAGATTGGCGCAACACATGCGGGGATCACGGTGGGAGAGGATGGTGCATCTCACCAGTGCAACGAAGATATTGCCTTGATGCGCACTATTCCTGGAATGGTGGTAATGTGCCCTTCAGATGATGTGGAGGCAAAAGCAGCAGTGCGCGCAGCAGTAGAGTATGAAGGACCTGTCTATATTCGATTTGGACGTGCTGCTGTTCCTGTAATCAATGACAAACCAGAATATCAGTTTGAGATTGGAAAAGGCAGCATTGTGAGAGAGGGGACGGATGTCACGATTGTAGCTACGGGGATTTGTGTAGATTCTGCCCTAGGTGCAGCACAGCTTCTAGAACAGGATGGTATTCATGCAGAGGTAATTAATATTTGTACGATCAAGCCGCTTGATGAGGAATTGATTATCCGTTCAGCAAAAAAGACCAAAAAAGTAGTGACAGCCGAGGAACATTCTGTGATTGGAGGTCTTGGAAGTGCAGTGTGCGATGCATTGTGCAAGTCCTGCCCTACACCTGTTTACAAGATTGGGATGCAGGATGTATTTGGAGAATCGGGGTCAGCCGCCGCTCTTGTGGAGAAGTACAAGCTGGATGCAAAAGGGGTTTATGAGCAAGTAAAAGAGTTTTTGGAATAGTATCTACAAAATTGCGTAAAATATAAAAAGAGTATATTTTTGGAATTTTGCAGTATGAAAAAGCTGTCTGGTGTTTTGGCATTTATCATTTGCCTGCCACTAATCTGTACTATGTTTATAAAACCCGACAAGGAAAACTGGAAAAAAGTAGAAGAAGAAGATAGTGTGATCGATCAGTATTTTGAAGTGATTGTCGAAGAGTCAGGAGGAAGTTTTTCACATAAACCAGAAGAATTGACAGTATTGTTTCTTTATAGAATCATACCTGAGACAATTGAGTTTACGTGCTCAGAAGATTACATATCGGATGAGGATACCGCACACGATCCAGACCAGGAATATTTGAAGGCTCTGTCCATTGTGTGTCGAACCAATATTGTGGCCGCATGGGAAAGAGAAGAGTATCCGAAACAGTTGGATTTTGAAAAAATTGGGATAGATCTTCCCAATCTGGCTAGAATTCCAGTGGAATCTACAACAGATAGCACTAATAAAAATAAGATGGAAGAAATAAAAAGAGCAGCAAATATTACGCTAGGAGCAGTCATCACAAAGGATAATCATGTGATGGCGGCTCCTTTTTTTACCACCTCTGATGCAGATATGTTAGTTGGTGAGGCTGGTGAAGGGATAGGATTTTCACTAAATTACGCATATGAACTAGCAGAACAGGGAATGGATTTTTATGAGATTTTGAAATATTTTTTTGAGGATATAAAGATCACCATATACGAATAAAGTCCTGTGAAAGAGGCAATGATATAGACAGGCAAAGTGTTGTGGCTTGCCAGAAATGGAGGGAAAGGATGAACAGACGAAATAACAGACGTCCTGCCTTGCAGAAGGAAAAGATAAGTATCATTGCAGCATCCGTGTTTGTGTTGTCCGCACTTACACTTGCAGGCGTGTACATGTCAGAGCAGGGGGACAAAGAAAAAGAAGAAAATCGCGTAGATTTTGCAAAATTAGAACAACAAAACGATATAGCAAAGGAAGACAGTACAGGTGTTGTAGATACCCGATTTGTTTCAGGGAAAGCACAGTCTGAACAAGATACGAAAGACAATACAAAAACAGAGAGCAATAAATATGTGAATACAGATATATATGATTTAAGTGACAACAATGATATGGATGTCGATCCTGCATTTACAGAAGTTAATTCAGGGCAAGTAGCAAATACACGACAGGACAATGCTGTTGAAGGTACGGACAAAGCAGCAGTGTTTATGGACGAGGACAAGAGTACTACAGCCGAGGTGCCTTTATCCTTCTCAGAAGACAGTACATTGGCACTTCCTGTAGTGGGCAATGTTTTGCTAGATTACAGTATGGACAAGGCGATTTATTATACCACTATGCAACAGTATCGCTATAATCCAGGGCTTGTAGTAGCGGCAACAGAAGGACAAGATATCACTGCTGCTGTAGATGGAATTGTCTTGAATGTGACAAGTGACTCACACACAGGAAACACAATCACCTTTGACATTGGTAATGGTTATGAGCTTACCTATGGACAACTTACAGATATCCGTTTTAAAAAAGGAGATCGGGTCAAAGCGGGTGATATAGTAGGAAAAGTAGCAAAGCCAACCATTTATTTTTCTAAGGAAGGAACGAATATCTACTATAAACTTACAAAGGATGGAGTGCCTACAGACCCTTTGAAGAGAAAGTAGACAATGTAGACGTTGTTTTGTGAGTAAGGACACAAAATTGCGGGTGGTTGTGGTCCAATCGAGAGGGGAAGAATAAAAAAGGGTTGATAAGCAGATGCTTTTATTGAAAAATGCGACAATTCGCAGCATGAGCGATTCGGTGTGCAAAAAGGGTAAGACAGATATTTTCGAGGGTAATATACTTATCAAAGATGGTAAAATCCTCGAAGTTTCACCCCAAATCGAACTTCCAGAATCAGCGGATTGTCTGACAATAGATGTGAATCATAATTTGGTGATGCCAGGTTTGATAGAGGCTCATTGCCACATGGGAATAACCGAAGAGAAAAAGGGGCAGGAAGGGGATGACTGCAATGAGACAGTACATCCCATCACCCCAATGCTCCGGTCAATAGATGCAATTAACACAATGGATGCAGCATTTGCAGATGCGGTGAGAGCAGGAATTACAACCGCCCAGATTGGTCCTGGAAGCTCGAATGTGGTTGGGGGCCAATTTGCGGTGATTAAAACATTTGGCAGACGAATAGATGATTTGATTGTCAAATTTCCATCTGCTATGAAAATTGCCTTTGGGGAAAATCCTAAAGTGAATTATGCAGGTATGAAAACATCTCCTGCCACGCGTATGGCCATAGCAGGCATGCTTCGAAATGAACTAGTTAACGCTAGGCAGTATCTAGAAAAACAGGATAAAGGGGAAGTAGATTACAATCTGCACTATGAGGCATGGCGTCCTGTTTTAGAAAAAACGATTCCACTTAAAGCACATGTGCACCGTGTAGATGATATCTTTACAGCGATTCGAATCGCCAAGGAATTTGGTCTTAAGATGACGCTTGACCATTGTAGTGAAGGACATTTGATTGCGCAGGAGCTTGCAAAGGAAGGTTTTCCCGCAATTGTAGGACCAGACCTTACAACTAGAAATAAGATTGAAGTGCAAAATGTAGCATTTAAAACAGCAGGGATATTGGCAAAAGCTGGTGTGATGGTGTCAGTCACTACAGATCATCCAGTCTCATTGATTCAGTCACTTCCGTTGTGTGTGGGGTTAAGTGTTAAACAAGGTTTGTCTCTTGAGGATGGTTACAAAGCTATGACCATTCATGCAGCAAAGATCTGCGGGGTGTCAGATCGAATAGGAAGTATAGAACATGGAAAGGATGCGGATATCGCAATTTTTGACGGCAATCCTATGGAAGTATTTACTAGTACATTGGTAACGATAATTGATGGAAATATTGTCTATCATCATGATACAGTAAAACAAAATGAGAAGAAAATGGTGTGTCCTAAAAGCGATAGAAAGAGATTGTGATATCTGACGAAACACCGTTTGTTTTAAGGGAAGAATGAGCAGTAACATTGTTACAAAAGTTTTTGCGCGTGCTTTACAAGTCTTCTACTTATATGTTAGAATAAAACAAGTGGTAAAGAAAGTGTAGGGAGGTTCCCTATGCTTTCTTTATGCATAAAGTTATGAGCGTGAAAAGTACTTCTAACCGTTTGCAGCAAAGGCTGCTTCACGGAGAAGTACTAAGTTTCACGCCGAAAAACGCCAAAAACAGGCGTTTTTCATCTTGAATAGAGAACCCGCGAACGCGGGTAGATGGGAGTTAGTGTGAGAAGAGTTTCT
>CAJUHQ010000055.1 GCA_910586095.1 uncultured Lachnospiraceae bacterium
AAATAATAAATGCAAGCGGTGCATTACAATGACATTCTGTGCATTTCTTCAATGTCTCAAGTCCTTTTTGTGAATTGACCACAATTATTTTCTGCGGCTGGTAATTATGTGCAGTAGGTGCAACATTTCCTGCTAAAAGAATTTTATCTATCATTGTCTGTGGAACGGGAAGTTCTTTGAAATTTCGTGCAGAATATCTTTTTGCTGCTAATTCTAAAAAATCCATATTTATTCTCATTTCTGCGCTGCCCTCTGCGCATGACGAGTTTGTGCAAGCAGCGCGCAGACACAAATCTCGCGATTGAAAATTTTAATTTTCAATCTTATACCTCCTGCTCACTTTAGTGGACGTCAAATCAAACTATATTATCGATACAGTACATAATCCTGCATCTCTCTATCAAATCCAGCAGCAGACAATGTTTTATCGATCTCACTAGGATAATCCTTCACCACAATTCGCTTCTTTGCCGAATAAATTCGCTTTGCGCGATATTCCTGTACAAACAAACGCAAGGCATATTCGCTCCCTTCTGTGTCAAAAATACGAAGCACTTTTCCCTGTCGTTCAAAAAGCATCATTGGCAAACCACCTCTCAATGCTACTACAGTTCCCGAAACATTGACAAATGCCCTATTTCCTTCATGAGGAAGTAGCTTTCCCCACGGCTGCATTGGATCTGATGCATTTATCCAAATCCATTCCTGTTGTGGACGCGCAAGTGCTGTAGTCACACTACCATAATCTTGGCGCCGAATAAATTGCGCTCCTGAAAGCCCCTCCACAAAATATCCTCTTTGTACCTGTCCTGTATACTCTTGTACTCTCAAAATAGATAGAGCCTCCTGCCAAGACAGACCATATATAGCCGCTGTTTCTCTACACAAAATGCAGTATCGGTCAAAACATTTGTCCATCTGTTCCTGAATCGTACTAGCACGAAGCGGTCTAACTAAATCATAGCGCCCCGCATGCAACATCTTTACTTGTGCACTAATGCGCTGTTTTGTCACACTCTTTTTTGTCTTCTCCTTATTTGCCCACTGGCGAACAGGTATAAAACTATCTGAATTCACAATTCCTTTTTCAATCAGCAAAAGAATAGTGTCATAAAGTGACACTCCTTGTAACATTCCATCTAACGCCTGTAAAAAACTAGCTCCGCGCTTAGAAAGAGCATGTACCAAAACTTGCTCCTGATTAGAAAGTGTCTCGTCTGAAATGACAGGTTCACTTTCCCAATCAATCTGACTGGTACGATCAAAACAAATCTTTCCTCCTTCCTCCATATGCCAAACATATTCTCCTGCCGAAAGAAGATTGTCCAATAAATTTTCACGGTAATTTTTGACTCTAGATGGAAGAATAAAATCCTCCCATGCTGTTGCCAAAAAAGCTGTCCCAGAAAGGGAATCAAGTGCATTTTTAATACATTCTTCCTGCAATGCTGTGCGCTGTATTCTTGAAAGCAACAATGCTGCATAGGCAGAAGATGCACAAGTGGAAACAGCTTCTCTGCGATTTCTTATCGTTTTAGTCCTAGCACGTTGATAAAGTTGAGCATGATAGTAATATGTGACTCCCTGTTCCTGTTGAGGGACAGCCTCGTCTCTGCGGCACAGCTCTTCTAGTATTACCTTAGCTTTTTCCTTTTGCCATCCATAGCGAAGAGCTGTTTGGCAAATCGTAGATGCGCCGCGATAGCGCAACATGCGGCGGACAATGTGGAGTGCTTTTTCAGAAAATTCGTGTTCTTCCAGCGCTGTTATATATTCTTGTTGCTGCTCTGCGGCGATCCAGAGTCCTTGTTCTAGATAAACGGCTCTCTCCTTCCTTGCAAGACTTTCCAACCACTCGATAGGAATCTCTAACTCTCCCGCAACCAAATCACCTTCTGTCATCAAAAGTGTGTGCAATTGCTTCTCATCCTCTGGCAATTTTGTGCGCTTCTGTGCCCATGAAAGCTCTGTTGCCCCTGGACGCAACAATTCCTTTTCCTGCTTTAGTGCCTCTTCTACAGCGGCGTGGACGCCTCTGGGAGTAGGTGCATAATCATACATCACAGCAGCTTCCTGCTCCCATTGCAATGGAAGAGACATTGGGGATGGTGTCTGTGTATAAATTTCATGCACTACCACCAATCCCAATTGAATCTTTTCCAAAAGTTCCCGTACTCCTTCTACATCCCAAAGGTGATTCATACATTCCTGTCTTGTTTCCCGAATCAAAGGGTGTTCCTTCTCACGCACCACCTGGTCGAGCAACTCTGAACTGCGCAACCGCTGCATCCACAATGGATGTCTGCCATTTGTGCGCACCCCCATCATCAGTGCTCTGCCACAATTATAGCGAAATGCCATATTAAAAAGCGGTGTTGCAGGCAACAATGCCGACAAGATCCCTTCTGCTGTCTCTGGCACAATACGCCCAAGCACTCCTTCTGGTATGGACCTGTCTCCATAGGCATATAATAAAAATCCATCCTCCTCATCCACGCTGCCCACATTCATTTCTGTCTCTTCCCGCGCTGTGTACGCGGCGAGCAGTGCAAGAGGCGCATTGATTCGACGCCCAAAAATGGAGTGAATCATCAATTGACTATTTCCAGACTGATCGCGAAAATGTTCTGCTATAATCGTTTTGTCATCCGGCAACGTTCCCGTTGCTGCAATCTGTCGTTTTAGATAGGCCCCTGCAAGACGTGATGCCGCCGCATCCAGGCCAAGAAGAGCAAGTGATTTCTCCAAATCTCCATCCTCAGCAGCTTTTTGCAATCCACGCAAAATTTGTCCAAACAAAACGGCCGTCTCTTTATTTCGTCCTTTTAGCTCTCCTTTCCAAAAGGGAAGTCTAGCCCCCTCTACAGGTGCCTGAGAAACTGTCACGGTATCACGGCCGATATTGACCACTTTCCATGCAAAGGCTCCCAAAATAAAGCGATCTCCTTTCTGTGTCTCATAGACAAACTCTTCGTCTACTTCGCCTACCTTTACGCCTTCTTGTGTGCGCACAGTATACAATCCCTTATCAGGAATAGTCCCACCAGCCGATATGGCTAGCATCCTGCTATAACTATCTCCTTCTACTATCCCATGAATTCTATCATAGAGAATACGCGGCCGCACAGGCACATCTTTCTTATGCTCGTAATCTCCTGCCAACATTTCCAACACCGACTGTACATCTGCTTGTGATACTTTGCGAAAAGACCATGCTCTAGGAAGGATTTCCATTACCTCCCCCACCGTATAACTGCGAAAGGCCGCCATAGAAACAAGATGTTGTGCCAACACATCCAGACAACCTTCAGGTGGACTCATAGGTTCCACTTTTCCCTCTGTTGCAAGATGTGCTGTCATTCCACATAGTACACTCTCGGCTGCTGTACGCGGAAAAAGATACATAACACTTGTGCGAAATGGATTATGTCCTGCTCTTCCAAGCCGTTGCATAGTACCAGAAATTGTACGCGGACACCCGATTTGCAACACTTGGTCAATCTCTCCTACGTCAATCCCTAACTCCATAGAAGATGTCGCACACAGCAATCTCAATCGCCCCTCACGCAACGACTGTTCAACCTCGTAGCGCTGCTCCTTTGAAAGACTTCCATGATGGACGCGTGCAAAATCCTGTCCTCCCAACAAATTGACATAATAGGCCAGTTTTTCCGCATATCTTCTGCCTTCCACAAAGGCAATCACACTTCTGTTTCCTTCACAATATTGATATACCAAAGCCGAAAGCTCTTGCCAAACAGGATCTTTTTTTCGTTTTCTATTGTCTACATATGAGCCTAATGTTTGCAATCGCACTGCTTTTTTCATAGGAGGTGCTGCCACAAAAACTGATTCAGGCGCCAAATACTGCGCCGCCATTGAAAGGGGTGCGATTGTCGCCGACAGCCCAATGCGTTGAAGAGGATGTTTGCACAAAATATCTAGCCTTGCCACGGACAACATCAAATGAGCACCGCGCTTGGTGTCAATCAGTGCATGTAGTTCATCAATAATAATTGCCTGTGCTGTACAAAGCACATTTTGTCCCGTTTTGCTAGTGAGCATCAAGTACAGTGATTCTGGTGTAATAATCAAAATATGTGGTGGTTTTTGTATCATTTGCCGTCTTTCTTTTTGTGTGGTATCTCCAGTGCGAATCCCCACACGAATCTCTTCCTCTGCACCGATTCCCACTAATGGTTTTTTTAGATTTTCCCGAATATCGGCGGCGAGCGACTTAAGCGGTGATACATAGATCACATACAACTGTTGCTTTATACTTCCCGCTTCTGCAAGGGCTTTGAGCCGATCCAAAAACACCAAAAAAGCCGACAATGTTTTTCCTGTCCCAGTAGGCGCCGCAACCAATACATGCCCTCCTGCCGCAATGGCTGGCCACGCCTCTTTTTGCACAGCAGTAGGCGCGCCTAGCTGTTGTCGAAACCACTGTGTTGTCTTTGCACCAAATACCTGCAATTCTTCCTCAGCCATAATACTCTCCCATTCTGATCAAAATCTGCGAATTTGGGCGTCAGCACAATATTTGCAAAACGAACAAGTTCGTTTGTGAAAAATTTATTTTTCACACTAACTCCCATCTGCCTGCTTCAGCAGGCGTACAAATCAGGATGGTGAAATTTTATTTTTCACACTAACCTCCATATCGCAGTTTTGCTGCGACTCAAATCCAGATGAAAAACGCCTGCTTTTGGCGTTTTTCACACTAACTCCCTAAAAGCTATAAAACTATTTTGATTTTCTGAGCGATCTAGCACAGCAAAATAAATGCTGTCAAACACGTTATTATACCCGTTGTCCAACAACTGTTTCCACCACCCTGCAACTTTGTGCGGATCATTTCGAAACACTCCACAACCATATGCGCCTAGAATAATCTGGCGTGTCTGCATACGTCTAAAAATCTCAAGACACAGTTCCATCCGGCGCCTCATTACCTCTTCTGCTTGCAAAGCGTTCTCTTGCTTGAGTAATACTTGTCCCATATTTACTGCTGGAAGTGTCAATACAGAAGCTGTTTGCGGCTTTTCTAACAATCGAAACTGTGCATCGCGAAAAAATACGACCTCCGGCGAAAAAATTGCATAGTCTAAATACATCATAGATCTATTTTTTCTGTTTTCTTCATAATACTCTGGGTGAGCACAAAGTGTTTCATACAATCCCCCTGATGCAGCAAGACTCTCCTCCTGTGCCATTGCGCCATTTAGAAAACCGCCCCCTGGATTCTTTGCGCTAGCAAAATTTAGTACTCCAATAGACGTGGCTCCTTGTTCCTTCAACTCCAAAATTGCTGCAACAGTAGACTGATTTTTTAGCACAATCGTTGCCTGCTTGTCGTTTGAAAGTTCTGTAAGCTGCCTACTTTCAAGCATCTGCGCACCTTCTTGTGGTGTGATTAACCTGCTATTTTGAACTGACTGCTGATGCATCTTTGAGATGTCAACCTTTGTGCCAGTAGCATTATAATAATATCCTTGTTCCAAAATAGAAATAGTTTCCTTTGCTACCCCTTTTCGTTTCATAAATTTCCTCATTTCTATGCTATTATCGTGCATTTTCAGTTTGTGAATGAGATACATACCATCTTTTACTCGTACCCTTTGCGTATCTTGGCGCACACCAATCAATCATTTGAAACTATATAATTGCCTATCATCCATGCTGCCAACACAAACGCAACTATCATTCATAAAAGATCCTGATTGTATTGTACCACATCAATCACAATCCACCAACTCGATTCAAAATACCATCTACATCCACTCCTGGATGTGTCAAATACATACGACAAATTTGTTCTATTAATTTGGTATCCATATGGTATTCTTTAGCAATCTGTTCCACTGTCCACCCCTTATCTACATCCTGCATGATCGCCATCACTAACTTGTGTTGGTCTTTATTTTTCTGCGGCCATTTTGACATTTTCCCAGCAACTGTTTCAACTATATCTATTTTTCTAACAGTATACATACCTTCTTTTGCTACATCAATTACTGCCATTGTAATAGGCTGATGAAATCTGCGTGGTCCACAACTCCCTGGATTTAAAAAGCGAATACCATTTTCTTCTCTATCCAAATATTGATGTGAATGTCCAAAAACTACTAGCTTCGCAGTTCCAAGATCTTGCGGAAGTTCCTTTTTATTGTGAATCATCTTAATTGGTATTCCAAAAAGCATGATGTCCAATGAACTAGGCAACATCATCCCCCACTCTTTGTCCACATTTCCCCGCACAGCATACAAAGGCGCTATTTGTTTTAATTCATCGAGAACTGCTTTTTGATAAAAATCTCCCGCATGCAAAATTGCATCACAGTTTTGTAGTGTCTCTTTTACCTTTTGCCGCACCAAACCATGCGTATCCGATATGATACCAATCTGATACATAGTAAAAACTACGCTCCTTTCTCAGCCTGCAAATTTCGACGTAATCACAATCATCTACTCTTTTATTCTTGCAAAAACACAAACTTCTTAAATATTTTGGGGAACCTCCACTTTAACCACAGCCTTGTCTAACATACTTTTAAACGTCTCATACTTTTCTGATAGATTATCCATACTTTGCCGCTCCTGTGTAAAAATGTATCCTTCTTTTAATTGCTGGTTTAATACAGATGCCCATTCCCTATGATAACAAATATCAAAAAAGCGTAAGAAATACCTAATTTCTGAAGCAATTTGACGCGAAAGCGGCTCAATCTGACCAAGTGAATAAAATGGCGATTCTTTTATGCCTTTCACAAATTGATTTAATTTGTCAATCAGTTCACCGACAAGCGCATCATCCTGCCGCAAATAGTTCTCGTTATGTTGTGCACTTTTGTCGTCTGCTAAATCTTTTTTGCGTGTGACAATCACGTTCTCATTAAGTTTCGTAACCTCAGCAACTGGTTTTTTCGATTCTTCAAAATATAACCATGCCTTCGGCCCCCTGTAGATTCCATTGTAGCCCTATTCATATTCTACATTGTGTGCTTTGCTTGCGCTGCTCTAAAAATTTCCCCTCAAACCACTCTGCTTTTTGCCTAATTCTATATTTTCCCGTTCTAGTTGCTCATTGATTACTTCTAACGGCGAGAGATCTCGATTTCCTTTTTCCTCCATACTAAGCCCCCATGCCGCCTTTGGCGTCTCAAATCCGAATGAAAAACGCCTGCTTTTGGCGTTTTTCGGTGTGAGAAAAGTCTGCTACACAGACTTTTCTCACACTAACTCCCATCTGCCTGCTTTGGCAGGCGTACAAATCAGGATGGTGAAATCTTTGATTTCACACTAACTCTGTGACTGCGCTTTTCCAAATCTCACTTCATCACTCATAACATCAATACCTGCAGTTGGATCACTGTACACATTTGATATGTCTCTTCAATGTTCCAACTAAAAATTTAGGAATTGTAGTTAGAAATACGGGTTTACTTTGGCATGCGAAATCCTTTGACAAAAGCACTTTTTTAATCTGAACCAATGCCGTTACTTCTTTACAATTCCTTCTTTACAGTTTCTTGAATATGGATTTTATAGACTACTTATTTTTATTATATCACTTGCATAAATTATGTAAATAGAACACTCCCCTATACGCACAAGGGATTGTGCAATTTTCACAAATACACAATCCCTCGCAAATAATGTCAATTTTTAGGAACTATACTTCCCAAAAATTGACAAGAAACCTTTAAGCTTTTAACTTTCTTTAAATTTTTTTGTGCAATTTTATTTTTATTCACTGCCTACTCTTCTTTTTCATATCGTATCTCTTGATTAGTCAGTTTGCGTTCCATATCATGTCGAATCTTACGATTTTCCACCGTTTCAAAAACCACTGAAAAATCATAATCTTCTGGATATAACTGTGACGCTGCTACTTGAAGCTTCACGCGCTTGTGATTAATCCACACTTTTTTGTTTGGAAGTTGTACCCTTAACACTCCCTTTTCATTGACAGGCTCACATACAATACCAATCTTTCTGTCTGGAAAAATCATCACACTGTCGCCTCTTTTGTATTTCCTGCTTAAGTCCTCTTTCTTTTTCTGTTCCTTTATCCGTTTAATCTTTGCAGTTCTTGTGAAAGATTGGGATACCTCAAAACGTGAAAAGTCATATTTTTCTGCCGCATCTTTACCATATGCCGCGCAGACAGCCGTCTGTAACATTGACTTTGGCATACCAAGTTTTCCCGCAATATAAAATGCACAACTCTCTCCAGCTTCCCCAATAATCATTTGATAGGTTGGCTGCAACGTATCCTTGTCAAAAGTCATTCGCGCATTGAGAATCCCGTCTGTCCTCTTGGCATACTCTTTCACTTCGGGATAATGTGTTGTAACTAGAAACAGACAGTGACTTTTCTTTAACTCCGCTAGCGTCGCAATAGCAATCCCCATTCCTTCTGTTGGATCTGTACCCGATCCTAGCTCATCCATAATGACCAAACTATCCTCACGCACTTCTTGCAAAATTTCTAAGACATTTTTAATGTGAGCGGAAAACGTCGATAAATTTTCCGATAAATTTTGCCCATCTCCAATATCACACAAATACAGATTATTCATGCAAATTTCTGCCTCTGTACAAGTCACATGCAATCCACATTGTGCCATTAGACAATTAAGAGCCACTGTTTTAATAGCAACTGTCTTTCCTCCAGTATTGGGACCAGTGATAACAATTCCACTTACCGATTCCCCCATTGAAAATTGTAACGGAACACTTTTTCTACTGTCCATTAATGGATGGCGTGCATCTTTTAGGCGAATCTTCCTGCATGTGTTAATCGATGGTTCTACTCCATTCATATCCATACTAAGCTTCCCTTTAGAAAAGATAAAATCCAACTTTTCTATTAGTTTAATATCGCTTTCTATAATATAACGATTATCACTAACCATGCTAGACAGAGTATACAAAATACGCTGTATCTCATTTTCCTCATCAATCTTTAACAGGTCCAACTCCTCATGATACTTTGCCACTGTCATCGGTTCTATAAACAATGTACTCCCTGTTGAGGACTTATCAATAACACTTCCTGACACCTTCAGTTTGCACTCTTTCTTCACAGGAACACACAATCTTCCATTGCGATATGTGCAGAATTGATCTGTCATACATTCCTTCTGGGCACGTAAAATTTGTTCTGCCTTTTGTTTCATTTTTTCCTCAGTTCTAAGCAATTCACTGCGAATTCGTAACAATTCACAAGATGCCCTATCATCTACCTGCCCTCCGCGAATCTGTCTAAAAATTTCATCATGGACATCCTGTAGCGCATCAAGATTTTCCTCGTAATATCCTAGTTGATTTCCAACTTGTCGTCCACGCTTCAGATAATCTTTCAGTCTTCTGACAGCCACTAACACTGCACCTACGCGCTCGAGTTGATTAGGCGTAAGACAGCCACCTTTATCTGCAATGATCAAAAAATCTGCAATTTCTTCCACTGCTACAAGAGGCGGTACTCCACATATCTCAATCATAGTTCGACTATCTGTTGTATCTCTCATATGCTTTTTTAACTCTGCTTCTGAAAGATAAAAATCCATATTCTCTATCTGATTTTTGGCGTGCTGTGTCATCGCAAGCTCCATCCATTTCTCCTTGATTTTGTCAAACTCTAAATCCCTTTCTGCTCTCATCTTTTTACCCCTTATTTGATCTCATTTTCATACATAACTATTTACTTTGCAATACACATGCCAAACCTAACATTGCCTAATCCTCTACACAACAACCACTCCCCCTATCTATTTAGGAACTTGCGCTGCGATATTGTCGAAGGCCCTGTTTCCAGACAAATCTTGTCAATATAGAGAATAAAACTACGATCCCAATTCCATACAGTGCGCGCTTCCAGTTCATATCACCTATAAGGCTTTGCACAGGAAATGTTGCCATAATGCCATATGGTAACACAAGATAAAATATAATCTTATAACCACCATAGAGTGCGATTCCTGGCACTTTCATGCACAGAGAAATCCCTGCCTCCTCAATCTGCTCTAGACGTGCATTTGTAATTAAAAATAAAGATGCTGCGCGAAATAAAACTTCCATCTCATAATAAAGTATCTCCATCACTAGAACCCAAAAGCAATAGGCCGCAATCTTACTTATCTGATATTCATACTCTGTCATTCTCATGCCATATATCAAGATACACAATGACATCAATACCAGTGGGATAGACCCTGGAGTGATCTTCTCAAACGTCAGACGAAACAATGGGCTGATAGGCTTTGTAAGATATAGATCAAGTTCCCCACTTTTTACTTTTGCAGGAAGTGTATTTAGTCCAAAAAAGTAAATTACCATATTTATTGCATTAATCAGCGAAAATGTTCCAATATAAATTACCATCTCTCCTTGATTCCATCCGCCAATTGTGTCAACATTTTTATAAATTGCCCAAAAGGCCATCAACTGTATAACAAACAGAGATCCATCTACAAAAAATGGTGCAAAAAAGTCAAAGCGAAATACCATGATTGTTTCAAATTGTAGCCGTAGCATTTCTAGAAAAACACGCCAAATTTTTTTCATATTCCCACCCCATCATACTTTCTAATATTCCTTTTCCATGTTATATGAATCACAAATTGTATTCCTATACACCAAAAAGCAATCACACATATTCCTAAAAATACCTCCTGTTCACAATGGCCTGTAATTGCCATTGATGGTAAATATGTAACATAATAAAATGGTAATAATTTCATTATTTTTACGACTAATTCTGGAAAAAGTGCTAGTGGAATAATGCTTCCTGTAGCCAACTCTACTAAATTATTTTTAATCATTAAAAACGTACTGATTCCCTGATATTTTACTGTCAATATTCCCAAAAAGTAATTGAGTTGTACCATAAATATTAATCCCAATACTGCCATAACAATAGCCCCTATAAATACCCAAATATTTTCTGTAAAAGTAAATTGAATCTGAAATATAACTACCCATATTATTGCCGCAATCCAGTCAAAAATAATATAAAATGCCACAACTCCCAATTCCATAAGAAGAAAATATCGCTCTATTCCAACAGGAATTACCATATATTTTGAAAATGTGCCATTTCGAATTCTGTCATGAATCTCCCAGCTAATTCCTGAAGACATCTCTATCTGTGCTAAAAAAGAACTTATGATATAATAAGACAACATCCCATGAAATGTAAATGGTCCAACTATAGTCTTGTTCTGAAATACAAGTCCCCATAGTAAATATGCAAATAAAATTTTTACTATTATAAAGGCCATGTTACATATTATATCTGCTCTCCATGCCAACTGTGTTTTCATATAAATCTTAGATATTTCTAAGTATTTTCTCATATCACTATACTCCTTGTATGCTGCGTTTAGATTGTTTAAAAGATACTTATAACTCTTTTTATTAATATAATTCTATGTGTATACCACTTTGTAACACAACATTTTTTCAAAAACCTATTTATTATTATCCGCAATTTTGTTAGATGCATAAATACGTTCTACTACCATTGCGAGATCCTCCTCCTCAATACTAATATCAATCGGATCATATTTCATCAAAATTGACAAAAAATCTTTGGTGTGATCTTTTGGTATCTCATACAACTTTTTATAAGGCATATCCTCCACTACTCTAACAGGAAAATGAAGCTCTTCTGTCACTTGAACTTTTTCATGAAAGGAAACCCAAATGCGCTTTTTATGTTGATACTTTTCAAATAAATCCTTAGTCTTCCCATCATAAACTTTTGAACCATGATTGATTACCACTGTTCTATCGCACAATGTCTTAATATCTTCCATATAATGTGACGTCAAAAGGATTGTTGTTCCCCGTTGCGTATTAACCTCTTTCAAAAAGGTTCTGATCTGCTTAGAGGCAATCGCGTCTAGACCAATAGTTGGTTCATCCAAAAACAAAATGCGCGGATTGTGTAATAGAGCTACCATTAGTTCCATTTTCATGCGTTCTCCTAACGATAGTGTTCTAACCTGCACATCCATTAGCTCTGTCACTCCAAATAGATTGGCAAAATACTGTTTGCTCTCTTGATATTGTGTTTCTGGAAGCTCATAAATTTCTTTGAACAAACGAAGAGTATCATTTACTGTCAGCTCAAAAAATAATTGACTTTTCTGTCCCATCACGACAGCATACTGCTTCTTAAAGGCATTTTTCATGTGATTCGGATAAAATCCCATCACATCAATCTTCCCATCTGATGGAGCAATAATTCCTGTCAACATCTTAATTAAGGTTGTCTTTCCGGCACCATTCGGGCCAATCAATCCCACAAATTCCCCTTCTGCAACCGACAAATCCATTTGATTTACTGCTGTTTTTTCCACATACTCACGCTTGATTAGACTGACTAAACTTCCTTTTAGTCCTTCCTTCTTTTTGTATCTACGATACCGTTTTGTTAAATTGTTGATTTCTATTATATTATTCATATTTTCCTCATTTCTGCTGTTTGATTGAACTTCCCAAGTCTGTAATTGCAGTATCCACACAGACTTTTGCATCAAAAAATAAAACTTCTTACTTGTTTCTTGTTTATCATGTACTATTTGTTTTGTGATTTTCTGCTCAAATAATTACCCTCCTTTTTGTCCTTTTGTCATATAAATGTATCTTTACTACTGTTGGATGAATCAAAAAAGACCACGACTGCCAAAAAAGCATAATATCATGGTCTGTCTGTTCCAAACAACAAAAAGAATATTCCCGGGGCTGTTGCAATACACGGTAATTGCACAATATATGGTTAAGATCTTTCAAATATCCATACCATATATTGTGTGCATACACCATTTTGCAACAACCCTATAGAAGATAGAATCTTACATTGAACTATCAATCAAGTAAAAATGGTTCTTTTCTATACTTGTTATAAGAGTTCTTATAAACTATGCTAACATTCTTTCTTTGGATGTCCGTCGTTCGCGCACAAAAAAACAGCATAACCATACAAGCCATGCTGATATCTACACGAAAAAATATATTCCAAAATATTAAGCAAGATGTAAGGCGAACTGTCAACTGCATTATACTAGTGTATATGCTGTCAACAAATGGGCAGATTCCTAGTGCGCTAAAACATATACACCAAAAATCACCCTGCACTATTTAATTAGCCGTGTTCTCCATTACATTCACCCGTAACATTCAAATCTCCTTTTAGACTATTCTTTTATAATGTGTTATTTTATCATATGTCTCTAACTTTGTCAAACAATAAAATTTTTGGTGCATTTGGCGTGTTTTTGGTCCTTTTCTCTTTCGTGTTGATAGATCATACTTTTGGCAATTTTACCATTTGCAGCTCATCTTGTGCAAAAGTCGGTAAGTATGATACAATCAAATCAACAGACAGAAATTTGTTGGGAGAAATCGTTATGAATAAAATCACAGTTGTCATGGGTAGTTATTTGCAAAACTGTAAGCAGAAAAAAGAGCCGATTGAATGGATTGTTCTAAAAGAAAAAGAACACAGTTGTCTCTGTGTCAGCAAATATTTGTTGGATTGCAAGTCTTATCACAATTTTTCCAAAAGTGTAACATGGCAAGATTGCACTTTGAGAAGTTGGCTAAATCACGAATTTTTAATGTCGGCTTTTTCGTCAGAAGAGCGTGAAAAAATCCTGCTTTCCTATGTGAAAAATCCTGCTGGAAATACTCAGGATTACATTTTTCTATTAAGTACTGATGAAGTAGAAGAATTATTTGATGACGAAGTGGAAGATTATGTTGATTATGAAGAGCGTGGGGCAATAACGACGGATTATGCACGAGCACAGGGGGCGTGGTTTCTTGACGAAAACGGCGAAGACGAGAACAAAGGCACCTGGTGGCTTCGGTATTATGGAGACTATTCAGATAAAGAAGAAGGAAAACACGATTTTATAAGCTGTGTCAATTTTGATGGATATATTGAACTGGCAGCGCAGGGTGTAGAAAAAACAAATAGCTGTATTCGTCCAGCATTTTGGCTACGGACCGACTGATAACTTCCTATATAGCTGTTTTGACGACAAATTAGGAAATCGGACATCCATCAACATAGAAGAAAAAAGGAGAATTTTTATTACTTAAGAACTACATTTTTATGTGTACCTATATCAAAATAGATCTATCCCCAATGTGCTTACGCTAAATAATAGACGGCATATCAAAGATGCCGCCTATTATATCCGAATCCTACTACTGCTTTCAATGATCCTCAAACTCTATCCCTAAATACTGTTCTCCTGTACTATCTTCTGTCATAAGCACCAACTTACCTGTCTCACTTAGGTTTTTTCCCATTTTTGTCACTTGTAATTGATCCTCTTTTAATGTCAGCATATAGTCATAAACTCCTCGTTCCCATAATGTATATGAATTTTTATTTTGAAAATCATATACAATAATATGCTGGTCAACAATGCCCGATCCAAAACTTACTGTAGCACAAAATTCAGGAAGACCATCCTCTGTCAAATCACATAGGTACACATTCCAGATTGGCATACCTTCAAAGAGAACATTCTCGTTTCCATCCTTTTTGGACGTCACCGTAAGCGGATTCCATGTAAACACCACATCTGGAAATTCGGATAGCGTAAGTTCAACACTTTTCTCCCACGGCATTTCATTTACTGCATAATAATAATTTAGCCATTCTCGTGTCTCGAATTTTTGAGTGTTTTGCAGTTCCTCTACTTGATTTTCCACAGGATTTTGGCTTGCGCATCCATTCAATAATAATGCACACACGATCGAACCAATCCACACACTACTCTTTTTCATGGACACGTCCTCCTAAAAACAAGCAAATAAAACTATTACAAAATCCTTGGAAATAGATCCTTCACTGCTGGATAAATCTGTACAAATTTGCGATATCTCTCCTCGTAGCGCGCCGCAATTTCCTGGTCAGGCTCCACGCTATCCACTACCTTGACAAGCTTTGCCGCGGCTTCCTCCACAGAAGCGTACTCATTGCATGCCACTGCCGCTAGAATCGCTCCCCCAAACCCAGGTCCTTCCTCACTTTCAATCACATCCAATCGTATATTTAATACATTGGCAAAAATTTTCTTCCAAAGTGGGCTTTTAGCTCCGCCACCACATATTTTGGATGCCTTGATGTCTATGCCAAGACTTTTTGCCACCTCAAATGAATCTCTAATTGCAAACGCCACTCCTTCTAATACTGCCTGATACAAATCTGCTCTCGTCGTGTCCATTGTCATACCAATAAACGTCCCGCGTGCGTTAGCATCATTGTGTGGAGAGCGCTCCCCCATCAAATATGGCAAAAAATATACATGATTGTTTCCCAATTTGTCCTCTGTAATAGCGGTCTGCTCTGCCGTAAACGCCGATGTCTGCAAAACATCTTCCATCCACCACTTATTGCAGGAGGCGGCACTTAGCATACAGCCCATCAAATGATATTTTCCATCTGCATGTGCAAAGGAATGGAGTGCATTGTTCTGATCCACGCCAAAATTCTTGCTTGAAATAAAAATAGTTCCACTTGTTCCGAGTGAGATATTGCACATCCCATCACCTACAGTTCCTGTTCCAATAGCCGCGGCGGCATTATCCCCTGCGCCCGCTGCTACTTTGACTGTCTGAGAAAATCCAAATGTCTTTGCCACTTCCGGCTTTAGTGTTCCTACTGTTTCATAACTCTCATAGATTGTCGCAAGCTGTGTTTGTTTGATGCCACAAATTGCAAGCATTTCCCTAGACCAACACTTATGTTGCACATCAAACAAAAGCATACCAGATGCATCTGAGACATCTGTACAAAAACTTCCTGTCAATTTATATGCAATATAATCTTTGGGCAACATAATCTTTTCTATTCGTGCAAAATTTTCAGGCTCTTTATTTTTCACCCATAGAAGCTTAGGTGCTGTGAAACCCGTAAATGCTATATTAGCTGTGTATGCTGACAATTTATCCTTCCCAATCTCATTATTGAGATAATCAGTCTCCTCCTGCGTCCTGCCATCATTCCAGAGAATAGCTGGTCGTATTACTTGGTCATCCTTATCTAAAATGACAAGCCCATGCATCTGTCCTCCAAAACTAATCCCTGCCACTTGAGACTTATCACAGTCCTTTGTCAATTCTCCTAATCCTTCCTGCACAGCATTCCACCAATCCTCGGGATTTTGCTCACTCCAACCTGGATGTGGAAAATATAAAGGATACTCCTTTGACACTACTTTCTCAATCTTACCATCCTCTCTCATAAGAAGAAGTTTCACTGCGGAGGTCCCAAGATCTACACCAATATAATACATACCATTACCTGCCTTTCACAAACCCAAACACTATCCTATCATTTGCGTGCACGCGCACACTATTCCTTAAAAATAGTATACCTGTTTTTGATTCATTTTTCATGGTATAAAATATACAAATTTACTATGAAAGTCGATGACTTTCATAGTAAGGATGGCCATACGGCCTGTCAAACCACAGTTTGAGTATGATGTGCGTTTACTATATAAATTTAACTATTTGTGACAGTTTCCATTTTCTAACCAGTATTCCTTTATCCGTCTACTCTAATCATACCTAATGTATAATCCCATTCTTTATCTGTACTGCCTAGCATAAAATCAACTTCCATATTCTTTTTATTTATTTTATCATGTTTTATGAACAATATTGATCACAGCTTTTTACATGATACTATATATTAAAAACCCCTGCAAATGACATCCCCACGCCGTTCACAGAAGTGTCTTTATTCAAAATAACCAGACAAATTTCGCCTTATACATTCATCTGTTTTGCGAACTTTTTGTGGAAAGGCTGGAGTTGTGCGGGGTTGAGAAATATCCACATTTGCGTTTACCAATTTTTTAGTTGGTAATGATTTTTTGCTTCTTGTTTTCCCTCAAATCGGTGATTTTAAAAATTAATAAGTATATTTAAAAAATCGATACAATTATTGTTTGTTTTATATAGAAAGCTAAAACAAGAAACGTTTATATTTTATAACTATTGAACCAATCATCTTTCTTCTATCATTATTACAGATCATTAGTCAATTATTTATAAATAGTCATTCTTGTTCTTTTTCATTTAGCTGATATACTTATACTCTTTTCTTTACCAGTAATTTCCTCAATATAAAAAAGTCTCATCCATTAAAACTTGATAGCTTCAAAAACCATTCCTCTATAAATATATCTCCAAAACAATTTGCCATTGAAATATCATCTAATTCAAGTAATTTTTTTATATTTACTTCTATAGGTACAGTTTCCTTAAATAATTTATCCTCTTCATCTATACTCTCTATTATAAATCCTAAGTCAATCCTCTGAATAATTTGATTTTTTAGATAACCAGCGATATATTCGTACTTTGTATATTCAAAGTAGACTCTTTCTATATCTTGATAAATTTTTGCTGATACAATATCAGGAGCAATATAACTACCATATTTTTCTACAAGTTTTGGCAATATTTCAATAGCAGAATATATATCATCTGCTACATAGTATGGTTTCTTTTTTTCATAATTGATTACTTCTATTGTCTTGTCTATAGAAATTTCAAAAAACTCTCTTTTAGGATTTACTCTATAAGCATCTAACTTTCTATGTATTACTTTTTCAAATTCCATATAGTGTCGAACATAAGTTTCGTACACTACAACAAAAGGCGCAGGAAGAGCTGTTGTATAGGATAATTGTTTAGCTCTTTTTTCAGCTCCAAATGTTGTACTTCCAATTTTAAGCAAACCTTTTAATGAATCATTGCTCAATATATAAACATATCCTTCTTCCATTTTTAATACATCCTCAATATTTTTGTATATTTTTTATCAGTATCAGACAGTTTTTGCCAAAAAACTATTTTTCCATATGCCTGTATGCACAAAAAGGTAGCATAGCCCTAATTGGACTACACCACCTTTTTTATATGCATGAACGTAAATACAGCACGTTCCATAGACGATTTATTACTGTTTTATTCTAATAACTATAGAATTATTGTATCTCTACCTTGTCAAGATGCCAGATGCCATCCACATACTCTTGAATAGTTCTGTCAGATGTAAACTTGCCTACCTTTGCTACATTTAGCATAGCACTCTTTGCCCAGCCGCTTGTATTTCTGTAAGCCCTCTCCACCTCTTTTTGTGCCTGCGCATATGCACGGAAATCCTTTAAGATAAAGTAGCGATCTGCCTTATCTGTGCTTTGTGTGTTGAGCAGTGAATTGTAGAGACTCCTAAACAGCTCTGTATCATTAGAATATGTGCCGTCCACAAGCTGATTGACCACTTTTCTAATCTCTGCATCGCTATTGTAGATATCCATTGGATTGTAGCCACCATGATTCTCATAGTTGATGACTTCATCAGAACTCAGTCCAAAAATAAACGCATGCTCTAAGCCAACTTCCTCGACAATCTCCACATTCGCACCGTCCATCGTACCAAGTGTAAGTGCACCATTGAGCATAAACTTCATGTTTCCTGTACCACTAGCCTCCTTAGAAGCAGTAGAAATCTGTTCAGAAACATCGGCTGCCGCAAAGATCATCTCTGCATTGGAAACTCTATAATTCTCTATAAACACTACTTTGATTCGATTTTTCACAACAGGATCGTTGTTCACCTTATCTGCAACTGCATTAATCAACTTAATGGTCAACTTGGCGTTCTTATACCCTGCCGCTGCCTTTGCACCAAAAATAAATGTCCGTGGATAGAATTCCATGTTGGGATTTTCCTTCATCTGATTATACAGATACATTACATGCAAAATATTGAGTAACTGTCTCTTATATTCATGCAGTCTCTTTACTTGTACATCAAAAATGGAATCTGGATCAACATCAATCCCATTATGTTCTTTGATATACTTTGCCAGACGAACTTTATTTTTGCGCTTAATCTCCATAAATTCTTTCTGAGCAGCAGGTTCCTGTGCATATTTTGCGATCCCATTGATTACAGGAAGATCAACAATCCAGTCTTCTCCAACCTTTTCTGTCACCCAATCTGCCAACAGTGGATTACCATGTAGCAAGAACCGTCTCTGTGTGATACCATTTGTCTTGTTGTTAAACTTATAAGGGAACATTTCATAAAAATCTCTAAGTTCCTGGTTCTTCAAAATCTCTGTGTGCAACTTTGCCACACCATTGACACTGTAGCCTGCCACAATGGCCATATGAGCCATCTTAACTTGTCCGTCAGAGATAATCGCCATCTTCTTAATCTTGTCAGCCGGCTCATGATACCGATTTACAATGTCCATCAGGAAACGACGGTTGATCTCTTCCACAATCTGATAAATTCGTGGCAGCAATCTGCGGAACAATTCTACAGGCCACTTCTCAAGCGCTTCTGCCATGATCGTGTGGTTGGTATATGCACAGGTTTTGGTCGTAATTTCCCATGCCTCTTCCCACTCTAACTTGTAGTCATCCAATAAAATTCTCATAAGCTCCGCTATTGCTACGGTTGGATGTGTATCATTGAGCTGGAACGTAACTTTTTCATAAAAACGATGAATATCATCATGTTTTGCCATATATTTCTCAATTGCGGTCTGCACAGACGCTGAAATAAAGAAATACTGCTGTTTGAGACGCAACTCTTTACCAGATTCATGATTATCATTGGGATATAATACTTCCACAATGTTTTTTGCCAGATTATTCTGCTCAACTGCTTTCTGATAATCGCCCTTATCAAAAGAATCCAAACTAAAGCAGTCCATTGGCTCTGCATCCCAAATACGCAGCGTATTGACAATGCTATTGCCATATCCCACGATTGGCAAATCGTATGGTACAGCCTTCACAGACTGATAATTCTCCTGATAAAAATATAGTCTACCATTCTCTTCTCTGCATGCTACATTTCCACCAAACTTGATGACCTTGGTGTATTCGGGACGTCTTAGCTCAAATGGATTGCCATCTCTAAGCCAGTCGTCTGGTACTTCACGCTGAAATCCATCGCGGATCTCCTGCTTGAACATACCATAGCGATAACGGATACCACAACCATATGCAGAGTATCCCAACGTAGCAAGTGAATCCAAAAAGCAAGCCGCCAGTCTACCCAGTCCACCGTTACCCAGAGCAGCATCTGGCTCTTGATCCTCGATCACATTGATATCGAGCCCTAGCTCTTCTAAAGCCTCTGAAAACTCCTTATATGCCATAAGGTTAATCATATTGTTGCCCAGCGCACGCCCCATCAAAAACTCCATAGACATATAGTAGACAATCTTAGGATCTTTTTCGTCATACGCTTCCTGTGTCTTGATCCAATTATCTACAATAGCATCCTTTACTGCATAGGATACTGCCTGAAAAATTTGCTGATCTGTAGCTTCATCAAGAGTTTTTCTGTACAGTGTCTTGACATTGTACAATACACTGCGCTTAAACATTTCTTTGTCTAAAATTGGTTTCTTAGGCATTTCATTTCCTCCACTTTGAAAAGAGTTTCGCAGCCGTTGTTTTAGGTCCTACTGTAGACAAACAGAATATCTCTCATTGTTTACCGCCCTTTTGAAAACTGCGAACACATAATTAAGTTCAAATTCAATAAATTATAAATAATTCTACCCTTATCTTCCATATTATACTACAGAATAAATAATATTGAAATAAATTTATTCAACAAAAAAGAAACCTATATTCTGTTTTATTCCTATATAAGTTTCTTGTATTTTGTCTTTCTCTGATTATCGTATTGGACAATTTGCATATTATTAAGCTGACTTTATATACAAATTGCCCTGTCATTTTTCTATTTTTACTTAATTTTTTACTTGAAAAATACAAACAACATTCGTTCAAGAAAGTTCATTACAATTTGTTCCTACCCTAATCAAATGCAACTATACATCACTATTTTTCTTTGTCAAACACAATATTGCCGCGCACACTTACATCTGATACAAACGGATACATATCCATCATCGAAATTTCTGCCTCTTCGTCTTGTTCATTCTTATTTGTCTCTTCCTTATTCTCTGGTGTCGTATCGGTCTTATCTGAAGTAGCTTTGTCTTCTTCCTTGACAGAATCCTCTTTTAGATTGTCATCTGATTCTGGTTTAGAATCAATCTCATTACGCTTATCAATTTCCTCCTGAACTTGATCTGCCAGTTCTTTAGAGTCTTCATCGAGCGCTCCCTGAGTCGCCTCATGGAACACAGCGTCTGTTGCAACATTCATAAACATACTCTGTACCCTATCCATATCATCCAATGGACTTGTTGATATATGTTCGAGTTTCAGCTTCCTCACATCCTTTAATTCCTGGATGCCTTTTGCTTTCATTCGATAGATTTCTCCAGAGTTTGCCTGCGATCTTGCCATTGCTCTGTCTGTATAGTCTGCTGCTAGACGTTGCCGTTCTTCCTCGCTAAGGCTGTTATCCTTTAGGATCTCCTGTGCGTTGTCAAGATCTTCCTGAATGACATTCATCATAGCATCCGCCTGCGCAATCAACGCATGCCCTTCATTGTACAGCTCATCAATCATACCATTAATCTGCATTTCACGTCTTGCTGCTGAGGCTCCTATGCGTGCGGCAGACTGCGAAAATGCTTCCCCAACTGTGCTTTCTTGACTGTCCTTTTGAGTGTCATCACGATCTGAATGACCCTCTTGATCCTCTTCGTCCTTCTCCTCAAAGCTTTTCAGCATGATATACAGCTCTCTATTCTTTTCATCAATCTCTTCTTGCTGTTTTGATGCCTGCGATATTGCACCCGCCGCTTCCTTCAAACGCCGCGAATTTTCCTCGCTTTGACGCTCCTTCATCTCATCCATTGTCCTTAAGATATCTTGTGCCTTCTCTATAGAGTCCTGATCGCTTGCGGCGCCGCAATAATGTCGTGCTTCATTAATGGCACTGTTTAGTTCATCCACGACCTTGGAATATTCCTCTTTGTTTGCTTGCACTTGTTCTTGCTGGCGAAGTAATATTCTTTCAGATTGTGTTGTCTGTATATTCTGTGAAGATTTTGCCTTGTTTTGCTCACTAAGCATCCTGCCTTCGCGCGAAATAGTTACCTTGCACTGTGGCCCAAAAATATTCCCTGTTCCCGCACTCTTTGCCTGTGCATTTTTATTCAAATTACCCACTGGCATACGCATATTGACATTCATCATTGTAATCTGCATCTTCTCACCCTCCTTGGCCCTATGATGTATTTTTTACACTATAACAACGATTGCTATAGTTATCAAACTTGCTAAAACACAAAAGAATTGTTATAGATTATATCGGAAAAATACACAACATTGTTTATAGAAAAAACTATATTTTATTAACACATATAAATATTAATCATACTCACCATTCAAATAATCTTCGTAATCCATAAAAGCTTCTTCCTCATTCTCGTCACACAACCACATAAAACAATTTTCAATAATATCAACCCATGTCAACAATTCCTTTGTTTGTTCTTCTGTCAGTAGGTGGTTACTTCCTAACATTCCATCAGGAGACGCCCATGCTCTTGTCAAATGTATGATTGCTATAATATCTGATACAATCTCCCTCTCGATCGTTGGCGCTTGCAGTTCATCCTGTAGTGCTCTTAAACATTCTATCACTTCAATAAAATTTTCTTTGTATAGCGTTCCCGTAAAGGGACGCAAACTTCCCAAAAAACCATTCACCCATTTGGGATTATCAACATCGCTATTTCTCGACGAATGAAATGACAACAACTTTTTTGCTTCATCTATATTCATGATGATACCTCCTTATCTGATTTGATAGACTTTTAGAGCCTCTTTACATTTATGATTAAGAGAAATTATGGCAGAATCTCTCATTCCAATTTTCTCTAAGTATATCACAAACATATATGTGCTTCAATATCGCTTTGTTTTATTACCAAAAGTGATATACCCTTGCCCGGGTGTTTGACACTTCTTTTTAACATCATATCGCAAGAATCCTTTATTTAAGCC
>CAJUHQ010000056.1 GCA_910586095.1 uncultured Lachnospiraceae bacterium
ACCACGGATTGTTCCAGGATAAGCACGAAGATTCTTTTCTGGATAGATGTAGACCATACGACCGCATGCAGATGAAGTACAAGGGTTTTCACAAAAACAATGGCGGTGGGACTTCTTAGCTGTTTTGTTGTAGACCCATTTCATTTTGGGACAGACGAACTTGAAAGTAGGTATGCCGCTTCTTAGATTTGATTTGCTGCCTTCTGGTTTCATGGGAAGTAAAGGATCATGGGGACAACAAGGAAGCCCATCTTCATTGATTGTATAATGAGCATTTTCAAGATGTGCCCTTGTATTGAGGGGGATATATGCTTGAGAAAAGTGCCTGTGTTCACCAAAAGTATCACCAGAAAGAAGCTCTTTATAAAGCTGTATCGTATCAAAAGCGGCATCTCCCAGGAAGATTTTGGGATTGATTAAGGGATGCTTACGGAAGAAATCTTTCAAGGTTGGAATGAGAAGCTTTGAATCATGGGCACATTTATCTTCATCTGGTGAATCTGATTTTTTGTCAACAGTGATATCGGGATGGGCTGCCATAAAGTCCTTGTTGTAAAAGGAAATATGACGAATGATGCCTAAACCATTCGTAATAATGCCAAACTTAAAGACATAACAGAAATGTCCATTGACATAAAGCTGTTTGATTTCCGGATTGGCAGAGGCGTGGGACGGCATGGAGCTGTATGCAGCAGCATAAGGATTGTAGTTTTTGTCGCCCCCTATGGATTTAGCATAAGCTTTTAATTGCTTAATGATCCGGTTCGCGTATTTGGGATTATTTTCAGAAACAAAAGCTTCAATACCAGAAGAATCAAAGATGGTCATATCCGCTTTTGCAGAGTCAATAGCCTTGCAGATGGGTTCGGTAAGATCAACAAGGTGATCGAATACAATCAGCAGGTCATCTAAAAAGTCTTGTTTAAAACGGGTAATTTTGGAAGCGTCAGGGACTTTGGTAAAACCGCAGAACTCACGAAGTGGTTTTGAGTAAGCGAGAAAAGTCAAGAGAAGCTGGTCTGTATGGATAGAAAAAATACGTTGGATGATCAAAGCCCAAAGAAAAGCATGCAAAGGGTATTTACGGGATCTTCCCGTTGATGCATAAAAATGATTTCTAAAAGAAATCGGGATAATTTCATCAAGATCGATATGAGTTTCTAATAGGGAAAGAAACGCAGGTTTGTCATTAACAAATTTTTCGTGACAATCTGAAAAAATATCTGCCAAAGAAAGCTGTTTATATGGTATCATAGGTATCAGAATAACTCCTTTCTTGGGTAATGGTTAATGGTTTCTAGACAACTCTATTATACCATATCCAAGGAGGAGTTATTTGTTTTTTAGTAACAAAAGATGCCGTATTTATGCGGATTGTGGCGTTTCGCAAACGTCTAGAACACATTTATAGAGAAAGGAGCCAATTTTTGCAATGGAACAATTATTTTTGGACCTTTTTATCCTTAGTATTGCAGCAAGCTATTTAATTGTTGCTGTACTCATTGTCCGAGTTTTACTATGGAGAGCACCAAAAAGTATTTATCGCTTTTTATGGTTACTTGTAGGATTGCGACTGATGGTTCCATTTTCAATTGAATCTATATTCAGTCTAGTTCCAGCCAAAACTGCAATTCAAGAAAATACTTATTTGTATCATCATCTAAGCGATCCACAAACTCCGCAAGAAAATTTTTTATATTCAAACAATGACCTATCTTCTTTGCAGGAGAAGCCAAATTTTACCACAAATACTACAGTCTCTCAGAAGCCACAACAGCGTTTTTTATATTTTGCATCCAAAATATGGATGACAGGGGTATTTCTTTTTATAGTTTATTTTATTGGTAGCTGGTATCAGCTCAAGAACAAAGTTCGCACAGCAGTTCCATGTACTTATGAACACATAAAATATTATCAATGTGATACGATTCTCGCGCCTTTTTTATTTGGGCTAATCCTCCCCAAAATATATATACCATCCTATATGCTTACTACCAAAACAAGTTTTGAAAATAATAATCATACTCTACTATATGTTTTGCAACATGAATTGGCACACAGGCATAGAGGCGATCATCTACTCAAACCAATCGCTTATCTACTCCTTGCACTTCATTGGTTTAACCCTTTTGTATGGGTAGCATACTTATTGTTTTGTCGTGACATTGAATTGTCATGTGATGAACAAGTGATAAAAAAATTAGAACCACTTTATAGAGCCGAGTATTCTCAAGCACTTTTATCCTGTTGTGTTGGTCGCAGTTTTACTGCTGCCTGTCCTATTGCCTTTGGCGAGATCGGTATCAAGCAACGCATTAAAAGTGTGATGCACTACCGCAAGCCAACCTTATGGATCTGTCTTGTGACAGCAATTACCTGCGCTGTAATTGTATTATGCTTTATGACTCAGAAAAATGCCCAACCTGTACTTTCTTTAAAAGCGAATGATCTTTCCACCATTTTATCGGCTGACAGTACACTAACCCCTATAGAAACTTCTTCTGTTTTCACTCTCTATTTACCTGATACTCTCGCCAAAAAACTTTATTTTGAAGTAGTAAATGATCTAGAAGTGATTGTGTGTACTGCTGACCAAACATTTGATATTGGAAAATTATATGTTATGCCCCCAAATGATATTACAACCAGCATGACGCGCAATGAATTTTATTTTGTAGGAAATTATGGTGCTAACCAACTATTAAAGGATTACTATGCCTCCTTTATTCAAAAGGTAGATGTCTATGATGGCAACGTGCCAGATCTCACTGATTTGGAAGCTCAAACAGAAGGTATTATTGCTATTCCAAATGCAGATGGATCGATTTTGCCCCAATTGCTCCCCAACGCTGATAAGAACTATCAAACTAATTTTCTAGGAACAAATGAAGATTTATTCACTGCGTTGTCAAATGATAATACATTATTGTGTTATATTTTTATACCCTATGGTTATTGGAATTCTGACAAAGACCAAGAACTTATCAGTTTACAGCAAGAGTTTCTTGCATACTTAGACAACATAGAAGTGACAGAAGTTTTATTGTCACAAGAAGATTATTATAATACAACAAACACGGCCTTTTATATTGGAACAATCGAAGATGCCATTACCCAAACCCAACAGGAGATCGATATCATGAAAAAACAACTTGCAGACACTTCTGAACCCACACAACAAATTGCAATTCGAAAAATGATACAGGAGCTAGAGTCGCGAAAAGCCGTCTTGTTATCACAACGTAAAGAAGTAGAGTAGAAGATCTGTTATTAGTATTCAAGTATAGAGATTTTGTGATTGTATATAATAAAAACTATGTTCTTTGTATATATAATTACTAAGACCTTTATAATTGTGTCAATAACAGCATAAACAGTCCTAAGTCAAAAAAGTTATTGACTAACATGTATCCTATCTGTACAATAAGGATAATACTATGAAACAGCCTACAGATGGGCAATTGGACAATATCTAATTGACAGAACTTGAATAAGGGAGGGCATTGCAGATGAAATCAATTCTACAAGATCTAAAACACAATTATTTCATAAATGCAGTCATTATGGTGGTATTGGGTCTTATCCTTATCATATGGCCTACATTATTGGGAAATATCCTTTGTTATCTTCTTGGCGGCGCACTTATTCTAATGGGAATATTTCAAGTCATAGGCTTTGTGCGCGGTGAACGCATTGGCCTTTATAACAAATTTACTGTGATTATGGGCATTATATTGATTTTATTAGGTATCTGGGTATGTGTAAATCCTCATGTGATTCAGTCTATTATTCCAGTTATTGTAGGCATCATTATGTTGATACATGGTTTGATGGATATTCAATATGCTCTTGATATCAAACATTCAGGAGCTTCAAAATGGTGGATTGCTTTGATTGCTGCTATTCTTACCTTTGGCATTGGTGTCTTTTTTGTCTTGAAACCATTTGCAATCTATGAGGTGAGTATGATTCTTATGGGAATCGCTATGCTTTATGATGGTGGATCAGACTTAGCACTTTTATTTTTTGCTCACTTAGCGCAGAAGGATACCGACCGCAGAATACGCGATTTTAAAGGCTAAATGAAATTTGTCAGGCTTATTTTGGCGTCATACTCCAAAAGAGTATGGCGCCTTTGTTTGTGCACACAAACGTAGAGAGGAACTATACAGCAAAAGCTGCACGTTTGGCGCGAATACTAAAAATTTTTAATTATTTTATATCAAAATGCAACCAATGATTTCCATAATCCTTCTTACTTTATAAGAAGGTTATATATAGTAAGAATATTGTAGAACTGAAAAAAGGAGGTCATTATGAAACAAAAAAATAATTTAAAAAAACCTATCAAGAAAAAATTTTCTGTCAAACAATATTTTTTAACAGCATTGGCTCTCTCGTCGTCTGTGTCTTTAAATGGATGTTCTAATCCTACTTCGACGTCTATTACAGACGCAAATAATTCTACTACAAAAGACGCCTTTACACCAGCCATTGAACAAAATCAGGAAGCTAGCGCCTACAATTCCATTCAAGACTTTAGTTATGATCTCTTTGCTCAAACTATAAACACAACCAATCCCGTTTTATCTCCTGTATCAGCCTACCTTACTCTTTCTATGGCTAGTTTAGGCGCAGATGGAGATACTAAAGCAGAATTTGTTACTTTGTTAGGTGATGACTACATAGATTGGATTGTTTATATTACAAATTTTTTCTCTCTCGATTCTAAAAATACTAAATTATCTCTCGCAAATTCTGCGTGGATGGATGATTTGTTCACAGTAGAAAAGGATTGGCAACGCGACATTGACGACCTGTTAGACGCAGAAACATTTGTGGCAGATCTAAGCACAACCGAAACAATGGACAATATGAATGGTTGGGTCAAGTCACATACAAATGGATTAATTGATCATATGATAGAAGAACCATTTCCACCATCTGCGTCCTTAGTTTTGTTCAATACCATTTATTTTAAGGCAAAATGGGACTCTCCATTTGAGTCATCAAAAACTTATGCAGATACATTTACGCCAACAACATCCGAGGACAAAACTCCTTTTAAAACAAATATGATGCACAAATCCCATTTTTATGCGGATTATCTCGCAAATGATTTTGTGGAGGGCCTGATTTTTCCGTACCTCAATCAAAAAAAGACAGACGGAAATCTTGCCTTTATAGCACTTAAACCTAGACAGGACAACACAAACATACGAGATCTCTATGACCAAGTAACCAGTGACGTGATAGAAGATTTGTTAAACAATAAGCAAAATAAACTGATTAACACCAAACTTCCTAAATTTACAATTTCGTTTAACCAAGTCTTAAACAATAGCTTGCAAAACATGGGATTACTCACGGCGTTTGATATAGATAGTGCTAATTTTTCGCGATTGGGACAAACAGAGAATGAGCACAATCTATATATTAGTCTGATTCGGCAAAAGGCAAAAATTATTGTAGACGAGGAGGGCACAGAGGCTGCTGCAACTACAGAACTAGAACTTAGGGATGGCGGTGCACTTCTTGAAACTGCGATGGATGTTTATTTTGACCAGCCATTTCTTTATATAATCTTGGATATGGACCAAAATATCCCAATTTTTATTGGTATTCTTGACCAGCCAGATTCCATATGAAATAAAAAAGTATTACAAAATCTATAATCTCTATAGCAGGAGGTACATACAATGGAAGATGAAGCAATTATTGATCTTTATTGGAAACGTTCGCAACAGGCAATCGCAGAAACATCTAGCAAATATGGTAGTCGTTTACAAAACCTTTCTGTAAACATCCTCCATGACATTGAGGATGCAAAAGAATGTGTAAATGATACTTATCATGCCACATGGAATACGCTCCCACCAGAACGTCCTAGCTTTTTCTTTGCATACCTAGCAAAATTGACACGCCACTTTTCATTTGGAAAATATGATTATCATCACGCCAAAAAACGCAATGCAACTATTGTAGAATTAAGCCAAGAGCTAGAAAATTGTATTTCTGCCCCTAATGATTATGAGACAAGAATAGACAGCGAAGAAATAGGGAGGGTATTAAATACATTTTTGCACACCCAATCCATTGAAATGCGCAGAGTTTTTGTACGTAGATACTGGTATGCAGACAGTATCCGCGATATTGCAAAGACTCTTCATATCAGCGAGAGCAAAGTAAAGTCCATCCTTTTTCGGATGCGAAATAAACTTAAAGAGTGTTTGGATAAGGAGGGCATTGCATTATGAATGGAAGAGATTTACTGGATGCGATGGAATATATCAGTGATGATTTAGTCGAGGAAGCTGCACAATCACCACAAAAACCTCGCTTTGCGATTTCTAAATGGGCGGCTATGACAGCAGGCGCAGCAGCAATCTGTCTATCTGTCCTAACCTTTACTAAATGGCAACATACAAAGGAAACACCAAATGAATTTTCTTCTGGTGCTGGAAGTATGTCTGGCTCTTGTACACCAAATGCACAAATTACCGATATTCCTGAAAATGCATCTGTGGATCAGGGTACATCCTCTACAACTACTGGTGCCACAGAGGGAACAAAAACAATAGATGATTTGTCTTCAAATACTACATATGATACTACTGATCCACAACAGACCATAATAGAACAACAAAAACGCCTTGATACAACAAGTAGTTCAAAACAGAGTAGTATCATAGAAGATTTTCCACCAAAACATCCAGACAGAGAGAATGGAACACTAGAAAGTAGTTTTGTCGCTCCAATGATAGGAGAGTATCTATATTCTTCTTTATTACAGTCTGCTATCAGTTACTATACTCAATCCGCAGAAACTACTATGGAAATTGTCTATCATGTACACATAGCACTTTTTGATAGCGCTGCTCAAAAAATAACAGATATTGAAGTACTCTCAACAGAACAGGAACGTCTGTTACAACTGGATTATGAGGTTAGTCTTTCAGAAGAAAATGAGTTGACAGGTCTACTTACTCAACAAGAACTGGAATCATTCACGCCTTATTCTGATTATGGCTATGTGATTTATCTTATTTCAGAACAAGACTAGCTTTTATCACTTTGTTAGTAACCAAGCCGCATGGACATCTATTGTTATGAAAGTTTTTACTTTCACAACAGAACAATATCTAAGAAAATGAAAAAATCAATTAAAATTTATTTTAAACAAAAAGGAGGACTTTTTATGAAAAAACAATTTTTACTTATATCTATGTTGTTATCAGCGACCGTACTCTTTAGCGGGTGTTCTAGATCAGCACCTTTTGTTTCAGAGGCACAAGAACCGCCTCAATCGCCACAAACTCCAACACCTAATCATACTTCGGATATGGTTGCTATCCCTACAACCGTATCCGAAGATCAAAACACAGTCACAAACCTTACTGAAAAAAACAATGTAGGGATCTGCATTGACTATGCTATTTCTTCATATGCATCTATACAAAATTTTAGCTATCAACTATTTGAAAAAAATCAAAGTGTTGAAAATCCTGTATTATCGCCAGTCTCCGCATATCTTGCGCTGTCAATGGCTGGTTTTGGCGCAGATGGAAACACTAGGGAAGAATTTCTAAAACTTTTAGGAGAAGATATGGCATGCGTATCGGATGATCTAATGAATACTCTTCCTAAGAATACTCAAAATACAAAAGTTTCATTGGCAAATTCTGCGTGGATTGATAATCAATTTGTGACAAATCAGAGTTGGGTTGGAGAAATAAAATCTTTGATGGATGCACAAGCCTTTCAGTCTAATTTGTCCTCTACAGAGACTATGAACAGCATAAATGATTGGATTCGATCTTGCACAAATGGTTTAATTGATTCTATGTTATCAGAACCACTTGCTTCAGATACACAGCTAGTTCTTTTTAATACCCTTTACTTTAAGGCCAAATGGGATTCTCCTTTTGAAAAAATCGCGACATACACCGATCATTTTACGCTGGCGAACTCAGAGATTGTAGATGTAGAAATGATGCACAAATCCAATGAGATGCTAAACTACATTTCAAATGATTTTGCAGAAGGATTGATCTTTCCTTATCAATCACGAGAAGAATCCGATGGAAATTTAGTTTTCATTGCATTAAAACCCACAACCTCTGACATCGATATTCGTAAAGTATCTAGTCTGTTGACAAAGGATGTTTTATCTGAGTTACTTGCCACAAAGCAAAGTACAGTAGTCAATACCAAAATTCCTAAATTTGAAATTACCTTCGAAAAAGATCTTAACGAGAGTTTGCAAAGTATGGGACTTCAGGAAGCTTTTGACCAAACAAAGGCAAATTTAGGAAACTTAGGAACAACTCCAGACAATGACAATCTATACATTAGTTTGGTACGACAAAAAGCTAAAGTTATTGTGGACGAAAACGGTACTGAAGCTGCTGCTGCGACAGAAGTAGCAATTATGAAATGTACTGCTCTTAATCCAACAGGAGAATCTATTGATGTATACTTTGACGAACCATTCCTCTATATCATAATGGATATGGACAAAGAAATACCACTGTTTATTGGTATTCTCGATAATCCAGTGGTATAGATAGCTGCATATTTTATTCAGCAGTCTCCGAATCAATCGTTTCGGAGACTGTTTCTTGTGTATCTTCGTCGCCAGACAGCCACTTGTCAAGTACACTGCTGTCATTAGACTCCTCATATATAATGACGTTCTCCCCCTGCGGGATTTCCTCTCCTTCTAATACATAACCAATATAAGTAATTCGAATCATAGCGCGCGTATAATACTCATATGCAGCGTTTGCATAGCTCTCATTAAATTCTCCCACTTCGTATGCAGTATGATAGTAGGAGACTGCCTTTGACATATTTTCACTCGCTTCCATAGCTAATTCTTCCACTGCACTATATCGTGCTGGAATATTTAGTTCAGCAAATGCAGAAAATTTTTCATCCATATCATCCAAGATCTCCAACAATTCTTGTGATGATTCTTGTTTATTCACATCGAGCATATTAATTTTTCCATCTACTTCTTTTATATAATTTGCAAAGTCTAAAACAGATGTCGAAAAATTGGCAAGTTCTTTCTCCTCATCACTGGTTTTTCCACAACCAAACAAGCAAGTAGCAGACAATGTTACAATCACTATAACTTTATATAATTTTTTTAACATATTGTGTTCAACCTTTACAGAAAATTTTACAAAAAGTTTTATTTTTCGTTTTTTGTCAGTATTACTTTATCATAAATTGTGTCTAAAATCAATTAAAAACAAACTATTTTGACAATGTTTGACAACAATTTTATGATGGATAGATAAATTTCACGCTAGAAATTTGGAAGTTAGCAAAGTAAAAATATGGAAGTTAGTATTATAGATGTTGTAAAAAATTTGATAAAAAATGCAACCATACATAAAAAATTCCTTCTTATTTATTATAAGAAAAATAAACGTAAATGTGATATTAGTTTCTAACTGCCTGTGGCAGTTTCCACTCATAGTAGAGGCTGCTTCGCAGAGAAGTACTACGTTTCATGCCGATAATTTGAGATTCTGCAAAGTGGAGGAGGGTAATATATGAAAGAAAATTATAAAAAAATTCGACTATTCACAACAGTTTTAACCACAACAGCAATTCTTTTGAGTGGTTGTGACCAAGATCAAATATCTTACGATGCTCAAAAGAACACTTCCTCTATTGTTATGGAACCTGCTGTCGTTTCCTATGATACTGTCAAAACATTTAGTTATGACCTATTTTCGCAGAATATGCACTCTCAGAATCCTGTCTTATCACCTATCTCTGCATATTTAGCTCTTTCTATGGCAGGTTCTGGTTCAGGCAGTACAACGAAAGAAGCCTTTGTTGATCTCTTAGGTGAAAATATGACTTCTACATCCAACAGTATCATACACCTATTATCACAAAATAATAGTGATAATGTGATATCTCTAGCCAATTCTATATGGATTGATGACTCATGTTCTGTAAAGACTAATTGGCTTGACAATATTCAATCTGTTATGAATGTAGAAGCTTTTAAAGCAGATTTGTCTTCGGCCCAAATCACACAGAAGATGAATCAATGGATACAAGAACAAACCAATGGCATGATTGATAATATGATCTACGATCCTTTTCCTGCGGATACAAAAGTAGTACTTTTTGATACCATTTATTTCAAAGCAAAGTGGAAGACAGCGTTTGATCCATCAAAAACTTATGAGGATACCTTTTTTCTAGAAAATGGAGAACAACTTCTAACTAAGACTATGCATTTATATACTTCCGATCTCGATTATTTGTCCACTGACTTTGCGGAAGGTTTATTGTTGCCTTATCAAGATACAGATGCTAGTAGTAGTCTTGCATTTTTAGTGCTAAAGCCCACAGATGAAAAGTATACGATTCGTGAAATTTATGAGAAATTGACCGAAAAAGTCATTTCAGATATGCTAGACAATCGAAAAACTATGTTAGTCAATACAAAGCTTCCAACCTTTGCAATTACTTTTGACCAATCGCTTAATGACAGTTTACAACATATGGGCTTGGAAGAAGCTTTTGATCCTTCACAGGCAGACTTTAGCAATCTAAGCCACTCTAAGCTATATATCAGTCTAGTGCGCCAAAAAGCAAAAATTATTGTGTCTGAGGAGGAGACTGAGGCAGCAGCAGTCACAGAAGTTGCTATGTCTGGCGGTGGAGAACTTGTCCCTGCTGAATCTATTACAAATGTATATTTTGACAGACCATTTCTCTATATAATATTGGATTTAGAACAAGAATTACCTCTTTTTATTGGTATTTTGGATAATCCACAATCAATTGAACCATAGCTACTTTTCAAGAACAAAGTGGTATGATATGATCTTCTTAATTAAAGCAATATATTTTTTAGCATTTTCTGTGTTTGATGGAAATACGTACTTTTTAATTAATATAATCAAAAATATTGATAAAATTAGGAGGTCTACATATGGAATGGGCTGATGGAAAAATAAGATGTCGTTGGGCCAATCCCAAAAATGAAAACTATATCCATTATCATGATAAGGAATGGGGTGTTCCTGTATATGATGATAAGAAACTCTTTGAAATGCTGATATTAGAATCTTTTCAGGCTGGCTTATCTTGGGAATGTGTATTAAACAAACAAAAGGATTTCAGAAAGGCATTTGATAACTTCGATCTAGAGAAGGTTTGTGCCTATGATGAAACCTATATAGAAGAATTAATAAAAAATCCTGCTATTATCCGTAACCGATTAAAAATACAAGCAACAGTTACCAATGCAAAGGTATTTCAAAAAATCCAACAAGAATTTCAGAGTTTTTCAAATTATCTTTGGCATTGGACAAATCAAAAAATAATATATGAGAAAGAATTAACACATTCTGTTCTTTCTGATACTATATCAAAGGACTTAAAAAAGCGTGGAATGAAATTTGTAGGAACTACCATTATCTATGCTTATCTACAAGCCGTGGGTGTAATCTATGCCCATGAAGATGGCTGTTTTTTAGAACACTGTAAAAAACATGAAAAAAATAATGATTTGATGTGATATCTTCTTCTTTATGCTAAAGAAAACATCCACTTTAGCCGAATATATACTATATAGGAATTATTTTAGATTCCTCACTATTTTGGCAAAGGAGGACACGTTTATGTTAGCAAAAACAATGGATGGCTTATTAGGAGCACGAATCAACATGGATTTAGTCCGTGTTCCAATGAAAGTTTATAGGGAAGCAAAATTAAAAAAAGATACGGAAACCATGAAACGTGCGATGGGCTATGCTAATGAGTTCTCCGACAAGGCACAAGAGTATCAAGTAAAAGCAGATGAGGGCATGATCGAAGATGCAAAAGAAGCGAGAGAAAAGGCTGAATTAGAGCTTGAAGAAGCAATTGAACGTCGCCGCAAGGAACGTGCAGAACTTGAAGAACAGCGATATGAACAAGAAGAGCCTGTCAACGAGACAGAAACTTCCACTGAAAATAAGGATGGGAAAATTTTATTAAAAAATGATGATAAGAATACTGATCCCATTATAATAAACAATTCAAAGACAGATACAGAAACGAAAACAAAACCCATATCCTATACAAAAAATGCAGAAGCAACCCCAACGTTTATAGGTGTAAAGTTTTCTCTTTTTGCATAATCTATATTTGAGCTAACTCCCAAAAATAATTTCTTGCAACTTACTCAAAGAATATCAAAACTCTAAGGTTGCCCAAATGCAACCTTAGAGTTTCTTGATTTTTTTAAGATAGTTTTTTGACTATTTTTTAGAACAATAGTATTCTATCTTTAAAATAGCACTATTACTTACTAAAAATACTAATATAAATAGCCATAAAAACCAAAAATACTATAAGAATAAAACAAATAAGAGACAACTAAAAATTGTTTCTTAAGAGGAGAAGAAACGTATGTCACACAATCAAAAAACAGACTTAACTACTCAGCCGCCAGCGCGAAGCCTTTTTTTCTTTGCGTTACCTATGATTATTGGAAACTTATTTCAACAATTTTACAATATGGCAGACACAATTATCGTAGGTCAATTTGTAGGTGAAGATGCCTTGGCAGCAGTGGGTGCATCCTATTCCTTTACCACAGTTTTTATTATGATTGCAATCGGCGGCGGTATTGGTGCCTCCGTTTTGACAAGCCAGTATTTTGGTGCCAAACAATACAAAGAAATGAAAAGTTCTGCATATACCTTTTTAATTACATTTGCTGTGTTTAGTACATTTTTGGCACTTTTGGGTTTTCTAATCAATCCAACTGTTTTGCGATTATTGAAAACACCCGACAATATTATGGAAGATGCTATCTCGTATCTACAAATTTATTTTATAGGATTACCGTTTTTATTTATGTATAACATTTTGTCAGCAAATTTTAATGCTCTAGGAAAGTCTAAGATTCCTTTATATCTCTTGATATTTTCTTCTGTCTTAAATATCATTATAGATTTGTGGATGGTTGGTGGTCTTAAACTTGGCGTGGCAGGTGCTGCAATTGCCACTGTGATTGCTCAAGGAATCGCGGCTGTTATTTCCTTTGCTATATTAATGCGATTGCTTCATACCTACAAAACAGAAGGGCCTGTCACACGATTTTGTACAGGGATGTTTGTGACAGGTATTAAAATTGCTATTCCATCTATTATCCAACAATCGATTGTGAGCATTGGTATGTTACTTACACAATCCGCAGTCAATCGATTTGGCTCCTCTGCACTAGCAGGGTATTCTGCTGGAACGCGGCTTGAATCACTGTGCATTGTGCCAATGATTGCTACCGGAAATGCTATGTCCACCTTTACCGCACAGAATCTAGGAGCTGCAAAGCCGGAGCGTGTACGACAAGGATATCATGCTGCGTATGGTATTATCATAGGTTTTGGCATAGTTTTGATTGTAATTGCTCAGCTTTTCTATCGTCCAATTGTCTCTGCATTTGTGGATGCTTCAAGTTCAGCAAAGGCTTTTGAAACAGGAATCTCTTATTTTCGTTTTATAGGTTGTTTCTTTTCTTTTCTAGGATTTAAAGCAATTACAGACGGTATTCTTAGAGGGGCTGGTGATATTAAAGTGTACATGCTTGCCAATCTTATTAATCTTACAATCCGCGTTGCAGTAGCGCAGATTTGTTCTCCTATTTGGGGGATACAGCTTATATGGTATGCTGTTCCTATGGGATGGATTGTCAACTACTTGATTTCATACTTTTGGTACCGCACAGGAAACTGGCAGAAAAAAATTATTCCAGACTAAATTGAATTATGATTTTATATTTGACATGTTGACAAAAACTAAAAAACAATGTGCCACATCAAGACGTTACACACATTTTTAGTGATAAGACCGCTTATAATCATCATAAAAAGGATGTTGTAGATTTATATAAATCAATATATACATCTGAATTATTTTTACTGCTTCATGAAAGGAAACAAATGAATAAATACGAGGTACTCAAAAAATACTTTGGTTATGAAACTTTGCGAGAAGGGCAAGACGAATTAACAGAAAGCATTTTAAATGGGCAAGATGTGTTAGGAATCATGCCCACAGGTGCTGGCAAATCTCTGTGCTATCAGATTCCGGCATTAATGCTTCCTGGCATTACGATCGTGGTGTCCCCTTTAATCTCATTGATGTCCGATCAGGTAAAAGCATTAAACCAAGCAGGTATTCATGCTGCCTACATCAATAGCTCTCTTTCTGAAAATCAAGTACAAAAAGCCCTTTACAATGCTAAAAATGGGCAATACAAAATTGTCTATGTTGCACCAGAACGATTAGAGACAGATCGTTTTCTTGATTTTGCTTGCACCAGCACTATTTCAATGGTCACTGTGGATGAAGCGCACTGTGTCTCTCAGTGGGGACAAGATTTTAGACCAAGTTACGTGCGTATCACTAATTTTATAGAAAGACTTCCCAGACGCCCTGTTGTCAGTGCATTTACAGCAACCGCTACACAGCGAGTAAAAGAAGATATTTTGTGTATTCTGAAACTGACTGCTCCTAAAGTCCTTATCACAGGATTTGACAGAAAAAATTTATTTTTTAAAGTAGAACCAGTAAAGGGCGGTACTGCGCGGCTTACTATGCTGTTAGACTATGTGAAAAATCATCCATGTGAAAGTGGGATCATTTACTGTGCCACTAGAAAAAATGTGGAAACTGTGTGGGAAAATCTCAACCGTGAGGGGATTCGTGCTGGAAAGTATCATGCTGGTCTTACACAAGAAGAACGCCGCAAGTTCCAAAATGATTTCATATATGATGAAACTCCTGTCATTGTTGCGACTAATGCGTTTGGAATGGGCATTGATAAATCTAATGTTCGATATGTACTTCATGCCAACATGCCTCAAAGTTTAGAAAATTATTATCAGGAAGCGGGGCGCGCTGGAAGAGATGGTGAATATGCAGAATGTATTTTATATTATTCACCACAAGATATTATGATTAATCGGACTTTAATTGAAAACAAAGGCAACAATGACCAGCTTACTTATGAAGAATTAAAACTTCTACATGAAAATGATGAAATGCGTCTTAATAAAATAACTTATTATTGTCGCACACATGAATGTCTACGCCACTACATACTTCATTATTTTGGAGAACCAAAATCTGGCAGATGTGAAAACTGTGGAAATTGTCAGGCCAACTATACTTTATTAGACGTAACTGCTATCTGTCAAAACATTATACAAGCTATTCGTGAACAAAATCAGCGATATGGCAGAACGGTTGTACTCAACACAATACAAGGCAGAAATTTATCAAAGTTAAAACAACTTGGTTTGGATCAATTACAGTCATATGGTATCTGTAGAGATGTCGAAAATGCTCTTTTGTCAGCTAGTATAGACGAACTAGAGTTAGAAGAATATATTATTCCTACGAAAGATAAATATGCTATTTTAAAACTTTCATCTACTTGTGGCGAAATTTTAAGTGGTCAAAAACAGATTCAAATTAAACAGATTTCAGGAAGAGACAAAAAAGAGGAGACTACAAGCCATCTAAAGCGCTCTGATTTATTGACTGGTAGAGGCCTTGACTTGTTTGAACATCTGCGAACAGTACGATTGAATCTAGCGCGCGAAGCAGCAGTGGCACCTTATATGATTTGTTCTGACAAAACCCTTACAGATATGTGCATCAAATTGCCTTTCACCAAAAAAGAGTTGTTGCAGGTCAGTGGTATCGGTGAAAATAAATATGAGCGATTTGGAGAGGCATTTATCGCTGCAATATATGAGTTTACCAATGGGAGAAAGGAAATTGTTCACTATCAAGAAGCACAATCTGAACCGATCAAATCAAAACGAACAGGAAAGCAAGAGTTTCACATAACAGATGAATTAGAAAAACAACTCTTGTACGAAGGAACTCCAACCATTTCAGAATTTGTGGCAAAACTCAATCATTTGCGCGATGAAAAAACTACTAAGGCTCTAAAAACAACTGTCTTTACCACCATGCTACGAGAACGTGGCTATATTGAAACCGAGATCGTGGAAGATGTTCGATATTCTTATGTCACTCCAAAGGGAGAATTGCTTGGAATCAGTGAAGACATCCGCTTTAGTGATCGCATTGGCAAATATATTATTCTTCACTATAATGAGAATGCACAACGATTTTTAGTTGAATGGTTAAAAGAGTGCGGAAATCTTATTGACAAACAATCGTTTAATGTTTAAAGTACTAGTCAGAATAGATATAAATCTATAAGAAACTTTAAAAATTATCACAAAAAAGAGGATAAGGATATGAAACAGTCAAGTAGACGAAATCTTACTATGGTAATGGATTTATATGAGCTTACTATGGCCAACGGATATTTTAATGATGGAGATCGGACCGCAAGAGTTGCCTTTGATGTCTTTTATAGAAGAAACCCTGACCGCGGTGGCTTTGCTATTTTTGCAGGTTTAGAACAAATTGTAGAATATATTGAAGATCTTCACTTTTCTGAGGACGATGTGAATTATCTTCGATCACTACATACATTTACAGAAGATTTTTTGCAGTATCTAAAAAACTTTGAGTTTAGTGGCGATATTTATGCATTTCCAGAGGGAACTATTATGTATCCTAACGAACCAATTTTAACCATATCCGCCCCTCTTATTGATGCTCAAATTGTGGAGACTGCAATCCTTGCACAAATCAATCATCAATCTCTAGTAGCTACCAAAACTGCGCGTATTGTCAAGGCTGCTGCTGGTAAGACCGTTTCAGATTTTGGTGCTAGACGCGCGCACAATATGGATGCTGCTGTATATGGTGCACGTGCTTCCTATATTGGTGGCGCCGCAGGAACCGCAACTGTACTTGCGGGGCAAATGTTTGGCATCCCAGTAAGTGGGACAATGGCCCATAGCTGGGTTATGTACTACAAAGATGAATTTACAGCTTTTCGACATTATGCAGAAAATTATCCAGACAACACAGTTCTTTTAGTAGATACGTATGACACGATAAAGTCAGGAGTTCCTAATGCGATTCGTGTAGCAAAGGAAATTTTAGAGCCAATGGGCAAACGCTTACAAGGAATTCGTATTGATAGTGGTGATTTGGCCTATCAATCTATTAAGGTGCGAAAAATGTTAGATGCTGCAGGACTGACAGACTGCAAAATTATTGTGTCAAACAGCCTTGATGAACATACGATTTCTTCCTTAAATATACAAAAAGCACAAATTGACGGTTATGGTGTCGGTGAACGATTGATTACAGGTGCATCCAGTGACTATTCAGAAGACAGTATCTCTTTGTTGGGTGCAGTGTATAAAATTGCAGCAGTAGAGGAGAATGGAAAATTTTCCCCACGAATCAAAGTCTCTGGCTCTGTGGAAAAGATTACAAATCCAGGCCTTAAAAAAGTGTATCGTGTTTACGATCAAAATGGTAAGGCAAAGGCAGATCTCATTGCAAGAGCAGATGAAGAGATCGATATGACAAAAGAATACCGATTTGTTGATCCCGATATGCCTTGGAGAAATTTAAAATTCACAAATTGCACTGCAAAACCACTACAAGTTCAAATTTTTAAAGATGGCAAGCTTGTCTACAAACTACCAACTTTAGAGGAAATTCGCGCATTGGTCAAAAAACAGCTAGAAGAAGAGATCTGGGAGGAAGAGCAGCGATTTGTCAATCCCCACAAACACTATATGGATATGACGCCAGACTATTATGATATGAAAATGAGTTTGTTGCACGATTCACGAATTGATACCTAAGTATTGTTCAGTACAAGATAATGCTGTTCAATATATTGACACTCACCTCTATAAAAAGTATAATAGTAGTATGAAATGTGACTATTATAGTCAATGTTATGTATACCCATTGAGAGCACTTGTGTGAAGGGATGATATGATGAAAAATAAAATCAAGAAAAAACATTTTATCAAAGGGCTTGTGTTAATTGTAGTTTTTGGTATTGTACTATTTTGTAGACAGCCTGCTACAGCATTTGCATTACAAATTACCCCGCTTGCGATGACTGAGATGTATACAACATCAGGAACGCCTGTATATGCTGCACCCGATGTATATTCTCCTGTAGTAGTCTATTTAGATCGTTTTATCAATGTTCGTGTTACAGGAATTACAGATAATGGTTTTTTCCAGGTAGATTTGAATGGTCCTTATTATATTCCTGGTCCCTATATTGTACCACGAATTGAACCTGAAAAAACAGAAAAGCAAAAAGCCTTGGAAGACTTAGATGATTTTACAGAAGCTTATCGAACACTACTTGAACAAATGGCTTCCTACAGTGAAACTTTTGCTTTGATTGACGTAACTGGGGATGGTATACCTGAGATTTTTGATGCTGCCGGAAAAGAGATTTATACTTATTATGATGGGCATGCTGTGATGATGTATTATTCCGAATATCCTGTAACATTTTACTATTCAAAAAAAGACAATAAACTTTTAGGAAAATATACTTGGAATAAAAAGGATATCTGGGAGGTTTATACAAAGGATGTATCTTTGTTGCCGTGGGGACAATTCAAATGTTTTTCCACTGCTACATCTTCCCATGATGCTCCAGCAGTGGCAAGAGACTACAAAAATGATGCTGACACTAGGGGAGATTTATACAATATTCTTAAAAAAATGTTGGAACTTTGATAGTACAATGTGTTTAAAAGTCGCTGAATAATTTTAGCGGCTTTTATAATGCTCTAAAAAAGATGTGCGGCATGTTGCTTTGATAAATAAATCATGCTAAAATAAATTAAAACACAGATCAAATGTACCACAAATTCTAGAACTGATATGATGTTGCGCAAAATAGAAATAATATAAACATAAAAAAGAAACATATCTTTGCTTAAGTTATAAATACAAATAGCCGTTTCTTTTTTTAATTATGTCATTTGAGAAAAACACTTTAATTTATGTGACAGATAAAGGAGAAAGTCAAGAATAATGTATAACGAAATTGATTTAGAAAAAATAGATTTAAATTTAGCTCCACCGACCGAAGAACCTGCCAGACAATATTATTTTATGGCCAAGTGTCAGGAATGGGTTCATAGATTTTCCGAAAAAAATAATCGTCTACCACAAGCCTGTGTCATCAATATGGGTTGTCAGATGAATGCAAAAGACAGTGAAAAATTAGCGGGTATTCTTAAAAATATTGGCTTTGAACTAATTGATGACGAGGCAGCAGATCTTGTCTTTTACAATACCTGTACTGTGCGTGACAATGCAAATCAACGAATGTATGGCAGACTTGGACTAGTACATAGTTTAAAGAAAAAAAATCCACACAAGAAAATAGCCCTCTGTGGATGCATGATGCAAGAAGATTCTGTAATTGAAAAGATTCAAAAAAGTTATTCTTTTGTGGACTTAATTTTTGGCACACATAATATTTATAAGGCGGCCGAGTTACTTGTGACAATGTATCATTCAGATCGCATGATTATTGATATCTGGAAAGATACTGACAAAATTGTGGAGGATTTACCTGCTCAGCGCAAATATTCCTTTAAATCTGGCGTCAATATTATGTATGGTTGCAATAATTTTTGTAGCTATTGTATTGTTCCCTATGTACGCGGCCGCGAACGAAGTCGCAGTTCAGAAGATATTATCAAAGAAGTTAAAAAATTAGTGTCTGATGGAGTAGTGGAAGTAATGCTTCTAGGCCAGAATGTAAATTCCTATGGAAAAACGCTCTCACAAGACATCAGCTTTGCACAGCTTTTACAAAAGATTGAACAGATTGACGGATTACAACGCATCCGCTTTATGACTTCACACCCTAAGGATTTATCAGATGAATTGATTGATGTAATGAGACAATCACAAAAGATTTGTCGCCATTTACATTTACCATTACAATCGGGCTCCACCAAAATCCTAAAAGCCATGAATAGATGTTATACCAAAGAACAATATCTAGAGTTGGCACACAAAATTAGAAGTGCTATTCCAGAGATTTCACTCACCACAGACATTATTGTAGGATTTCCTGGTGAAACCAGCCAAGATGTCGATGAAACTATTGATGTTGTCAAAAAAGTACAGTACGACAACGCATTTACTTTTATTTACTCTAAACGTACTGGTACACCAGCAGCCTCCATGCCAGCCTCTGCAAGCAGTGATGAGATCAAAGCTAATTTTGACAGATTGTTAAAGGTCGTTCAGGAAACAGCCAGAAGCCGTGCAGGGCGCCTTGTTGGAACAATACAAAGTGTACTAGTAGAGGAAAGAAACGCGCACGATCCATCGCTTGTGTCTGGCAGGCTTTCTAACAACACTCTCGTGCATTTCCCAGGTGATGTCACATTAATTGGAAAACTTGTAGATGTCAGACTTGAAGCAGCACATGGATTTTACTATACAGGAAAAATGAATTCCCAATAAAATTCATCTAGAATTCGTTGATTTTTCAATAAAATATGATAGAATGTTGAGGATCTACTAACGTGTATGGTCAAATATCACGAAATAGACCTATTATACAAAAATAATTCATTTTTTGAAGCAATAAGTCATTACAACAGAAAAATGATGTAATATACAGAAAGGCACGGTTACACTTATGGCTGGAATGACACCCATGATGCTGCAATATGTGGAAACAAAGAAGCAATATAATGATTGTATTTTGTTCTACAGATTAGGCGATTTTTATGAAATGTTTTTTGAGGATGCAAAACTTGTGTCGAAGGAGCTTGAATTAACACTCACCGGAAAAGATTGCGGTCTTGAAGAAAGGGCCCCTATGTGTGGTGTTCCTTATCACGCAGTGGATGGCTATTTGACTAAACTTGTCTCAAAAGGATACAAAGTAGCTATCTGTGAACAAGTAGAAGACGCTAAATTTGCAAAAGGATTAGTACGACGTGAAGTTACACGCATTGTCACTCCAGGAACCAATCTCAATTTACAGACAATGGAGGAATCTAAAAATAATTATATTATGTGTATTGCACACTTTCCGAATAAGATTGGCATTGCAGTATCAGATGTAACTACAGGAGATTTCTATATGACAGAAGCTGATGGAATCTCAAAGCTTACTGACGAACTTTATAAATATATGCCTACGGAAATTATATGTAATGATACATTCCTTATGAGTGGTTTTGATGTAACAGATTTAAAAGATCGTCTAAAAATTGCTGTATATTCACTAAAATCTTGGTATTTTGATGAGGATGGTTGTCGCAGATGTCTTTTAGAGCATTTTAAAGTTGATACCCTTGCAGGACTTGGCATTGAAGATTTTCCATCAGGTCTTATTGCATCAGGTGCTCTTATGCAGTACTTACTCGAAACCCAAAAGACGCAATTATCACACATCACACATATCACTCCTTACTTATCGAGCCGTTTTATGCTTCTTGACAGTTCTACACGACGAAATCTAGAGCTGACAGAAACTCTTCGTGAAAAGCACAAGCGCGGCTCTCTTTTATGGGTGCTTGACAAGACCAAAACGGCAATGGGGGCACGTCAGCTTAGAAATGATATTGAACAACCCCTTCTCGATATAAATGAGATCAATGACCGATTAGACACAATCGAACAGCTTTGTAAAAATACGGTTTCACGCGACGAAATTCGTGAATATCTAAATCCTATTTATGATATGGAGCGACTTCTCGGAAAGGTAAGTTATAAGTCTGCAAATCCAAAAGATTTGATTGCTTTTGCCAATTCTATGGAAATGCTTCCTCATATTAAAACTGTTTTGGGAGAATTTGATGCAAAACTTCTACATTCTATTAACACACAAATTGATAGTCTCGAAGATTTATTTATTTTAATTAAAAATTCTATTTGCGAAGAACCTCCACTTTTAATTCGTGAAGGTGGGATTATCAAAGAAGGGTTTGACAAGGATATCGATCATTTGCGAAAGGCAAAAACAGATGGAAAAAATTGGCTTGCGCAGCTTGAGGAGGAAGATCGCGCGCGAACTGGAATCAAAAATCTTAAAATCAAATACAACAAAGTATTTGGTTATTATTTTGAGGTAACAAATTCTTTTAAAAATTTAGTGCCAAGTGACTATATGCGAAAACAAACTCTTGTAAATGCAGAACGCTATACAACACGCG
>CAJUHQ010000057.1:0-16898 GCA_910586095.1 uncultured Lachnospiraceae bacterium
GTCCGTGTTCAATCGAGTAGGAAGGTCTTTCTCCTACTCGCCGCGCCGGACGCGGACAGCCTTTGCTGCACATTTCCTTTCCGCGTCCGTGTTCAATCGAGTAGGAAGGTCTTTCTCCTACTCGCCGCGCCGGACGCGGGCAGCCTTTGCTGCACATTTCCTTTCCGCGTCCGTGCGCATAAAAAGAAAAATCAAGGCTTCTTTTATGAAACCTTGATTCCTCCGCATGTCAATGCTTAATCAACCGCAATGATCTCTTTCTTGTTGTAAGATCCACATTTCTTGCATACCCTATGAGGCATCATCAAAGCATTACATTTGCTGCATCTTACTAAATTTGGAACACTCATCTTCCAATTTGCTCTTCTCTTATCTCTTCTACCTTTAGAAGATTTATTTTTTGGACATATAGACATCGTTTACACCTCCTTATTCGCATTAAAAATATCTTTAATGGCTGCCATTCTGGGATCTGGGACAAAATTATCACAATCACAGTCTCCCTCATTCAAGTTTTTGCCGCAAACCTTACAGATTCCCTTACAGTCTAAACGACACAAAACCTTCATCGGCCAATTTAACAAGATTTCATTATTGATTAGGCTGTCCACATTGATGTAATATCCCTCCATAAAGCACAATCCCTCTTCATCTGAAGAATTTTCGCTGGCATCCGGAGACACCACCTCATATGCAAAGGATAGATCAAATGTATGATCGACATTCTCTAGACACCTATCACATGCAAATACCACCGTAACAGTTGTATGTCCTTCCACTAACACTTTGGACTGTCCTTTATTAAAAAACTGTAATACAACTGGACTTTTTTCCTTGATAGGAAAAACTCCAAGCCGATTGGTCAGCACATCCGCATCGTATGAAGCCTCTAGCTGTTGCACTTGTCCTTCTCTTGTAAATACATTTGTCAAATTCACTACCATTGCAGACTCCTATTCACACATTCACATATTATACCGAATCAACCACACTTTGTCAATAAAATTACACGCAAAACCTCAATTCTTTTATTGCGCGCAAATCCTCTCTAGTTGTCGCCCAACTAGTCACAAAACGAACAACTGTGTGACTCTCATCATATGGCTCCCACAACTCAAATCGAACTTGTTTTTTTAGTTCTTCAATTTGACGATTCTCCACTATAATAAACTGTTGATTGGTTGGCGATTCTAGATAAAATGCACATTCTTTTTCTCTAAAAATCTCCTTGAGTTCCTCGGCCATATGAATGGCATGGCGCGAAATATTAAAATATAAATCATCTGTAAACAATGTGTCAAACTGAAGTCCTAACAACCATCCTTTTGCCAGCAAAGCGCCCCGCTTCTTGACAGATGTCGTGAAATGGCGTGGTCTATTCTGTCTTGTAAAGACTACTGCCTCTCCAAATAATGCCCCTACTTTTGTACCGCCAATATAAAAAACATCACACAATTTTGCTATATCTGACAATGTCATGTCACTTTGCAGGCTCATTAAACCATAGCCTAGACGCGCACCATCGAGAAATAGTGGAATCTCATAAGAATGACAGATATCAGCAATTTTTTGTAGCTCCTCTTTGGTGTAGAGCGTACCATACTCTGTGGGGTGTGAGAGATAGACCATACCTGGAATCACCATATGCTCATAACTGCTATCGGCATAGAAACTTGCCATAAAATCCTCTAGCTCATCTGGAGCCAATTTTCCATTATGATGTGGAAGTGCTAAAACTTTATGACCTGTATATTCAATCGCTCCTGCCTCATGAACATTAATATGACCTGTCGCAACAGCAATAACACCCTCACTGTCACTAAGCATTGTGGAGATCACTGTCACATTCGTCTGTGTACCACCAACCAAAAATTCTACTTCGGCATCAGGACACCCACAAGCCTCACGAATCCGCTCTTTGGCACTCTCACAGTAGGGATCTGCCCCGTATCCCGTATGAAAGTCTGTGTTTGTCGCAATAAGACGCTGTAAAATCAATGGATGCGCCCCCATAATATAATCACTCTCAAAAGAAACCATTTTTTAACCTACTTTCTCTTTTTAATCTAATCATCTATGTATTCAACAACACAAACAAAATTCGTGTTGTTGAATACATCTCTACTTTTTTCAATCTCATTATCCATGAAATCTGTTTAAGAAGATTCTGCTTTTATCAAGGCAGATTTTAAATTGATACACAACAAAAATTCATGCTATAAAGTGTATTCTGCTCTAAATTATGATATAATACATTGTGCGATCCTACTAATTTGAACGAACTTCTATTTGTCACTAAAATAAGCACTTTCATTAAGATTGTGTATGTTTACTTTTATGACAAAACTATATGACTGTAGAATGGAGTTTTCTGCAAGAATGGAGAACTATCATGAATGTTGCTGCTGTGATTGTTGAATACAATCCCTTTCATAATGGACATCTATATCAACTCCAAACAATACGTAAAACGCTAGGCGTTGACTATATTATCGCTGTGATGAGCGGCGATTTTATGCAGCGTGGAATTCCTGCTGTGGTCGATAAATATGAACGGTGCCGCATGGCTCTAGAAAATGGTGCCGATCTGGTCTTTGAACTGCCTGTGTATTTCTCCCTTGGCAGTGCAGACTATTTTGCAAAGGGTGCTGTCAGCCTTATTGATAAACTTGGCGTCGTCGATTTACTCCATTTTGGGAGTGAATGTGGCGATATTGCTATGCTTACTTTCTGTGCAAAAACTCTAGCAGAAGAAACAGACTTGTACAAAAAACAACTGCGTATAGCACTAAAGGAGGGTGTCTCCTTTCCTACAGCAAGAGCGCGTGCCGTCCATGCGGTTGCTGCGCGCGCTCCTCAGACATTCCCCTTAGATACAATCCACACTCTTCTCTCTACTCCCAACAATATTCTAGGTATCGAATATATAAAAGCCTTGCTGCTGCGCAAAAGTACAATTACTCCTGTAACATTGAGTAGAGAAGGAGGGTCCTATCATTCTTCTGCACTTGTAAGTGGCACCTTTGCTTCCGCCAATGCTTTGCGCACTCTGTTACAACAAACACGCAGACACTCCACTGCACACATTCAGCAACTACAGGAATTTGTTCCAACTTCTGTCTATCATCATTTGCTAAACACTTCCCCACAATCTTTTGTGTTTACAGATGACTTTTCACAACTGTTGTACTATAAATTGCTCCATGAGCTATATACCGAACCTCAGTTTCTTTTGGATTTTTATGATATGACACCACAGATTGCCAACACATTTTATAAAAATCTTTGCTATTTTTCCACAATTTCAGCGTTTACACTTGCCTGCAAATCTAAGAATCTGACTTACACACGCATTAGCCGCTGCCTAATGCACATCTTGCTTCATATGAAACAGGAGATAATAGATGCATTACAAGCCTGTGACTACTGTCAATATGCAAGGCTACTTGGATTCACTAAAAATGGTCAAGCTCTTTTAAAGCAGATTAAAATAAAAGCGTCTCTTCCTATTATAACAAAACCCTCACATGCCCTAAAAGATTTTAAGGGACTTGCTCTTGCCTCGTGGAAAGCAGATCTGCATGCCTCTACTCTATACCAGCATATAAAATGTGCTCCTCAAACAGCCCCTAATGAATTGACACGTGAATTAATCAAACATTCTTAATACTATGTACAAATTTAATTCTTAAAGCTATGAATCGGTGCTGGAATTCTACCACCACGATTCACAAACGCATCACAAGAATATGGATTGACTGGCATAATGGGCGCATGCCCTAAAAGGCCTCCAAACTCTGCACTGTCTCCTACTGTCTTACCGATAACTGGAATAATACGCACTGCCGTTGTCTTTTGATTCACCATTCCAATTGCGAGTTCATCTGCTATTATTCCAGCAATTGTAGATGGTTTTGTATCTCCAGGAATCGCAATCATATCTAGCCCTACAGAACAAACACAAGTCATAGCCTCTAATTTTTCTATCGTTAATGCCCCTGCATTAACTGCATCGATCATACCCTGATCCTCACTGACAGGAATAAATGCACCACTTAGACCACCCACATAGGAGGATGCCATAACACCGCCTTTTTTAACTTGATCGTTTAGTAGTGCTAGTGCCGCTGTAGTTCCTGGTGCTCCCGCGTACTCCAATCCAATCTCACACAGAATATCGGCCACACTATCTCCTATAGCAGGCGTTGGAGCCAGCGACAAATCTACGATTCCAAATGGAATTCCCAGGCGCTTAGATGCCTCTTGTGCGACGAGTTGTCCTACACGCGTCACCTTAAACGCGGTCTTTTTAATCGTTTCACACAATACTTCAAAACTAGCTCCTCTCACACTTTCCAATGCATTTTTTACAACACCTGGTCCGCTGACTCCCACATTGATAATCGCGTCTGCTTCTGTGACTCCATGAAAAGCACCTGCCATAAATGGATTGTCATCTGGCGCATTGCAAAATACTACCAGCTTAGAACAGCCAATGGAGTCTTGTTCTTTTGTGCGCTCTGCTGTCTCCTTGATAATATCTCCCATAAGTCTCACCGCGTCCATATCAATTCCTGTCTTAGTAGAACCAAGATTAACAGAACTACAAACCAATTCTGTCTCTGCAAGCGCCTGTGGGATGGAGCGCAAAAGCAACTCATCCGCCCTTGTCATTCCCTTTGAAACCAGCGCAGAATATCCCCCTAAGAAATTGACACCCACAGTCTTTCTTGCTCTGTCGAGTGTCTTTGCAATAGTCACAAAATCCTCTGATGTTTTACATGCTGCACTTCCTATCAATGCGATAGGTGTGACGGAGATCCGTTTATTGACAATCGGGATACCAAACTCCTTTTCGATTGCATTACCTGTAGGAACTAATTTTTTTGCTACTGTCGTAATTTTATTGTATATTTTTTCATTAAGTCTGCTAAGATCAGAATCAATACAATCTAATAGACTAATACCCAACGTAATTGTACGAACATCGAGATTTTCCTTCTCTATCATTTTGTTGGTTTCCAACACTTCATTGATATTTATCATGTCAACTCCTCCATGCTGCCAAATGGCACTCGTTAAATCCTGTGCATGCTATTAAAAATTTCTTCTCTCTGACAGTGGATCACCACACCAATCTCCTTGCCCAACTTGTCTAGATCATCTGATACCTCGCTCACAGCCTTGACAGCTATACTCATATCAGCAATCATCATCATATTGAAATAGTCATCTACAATAGTCTGTGAGATATCTAGAATATTGATCTTGTTCTCTGCCAAATATGTACAAACTTTTGCAATAATGCCAACTGTGTCTTTTCCTACTACTGTAATGATTGTTTTTTTCATATTGCACCTCATTTCTACTACAATGTGTTGTAAAATCTTTTACACTTAGATTTCAGCAGCGCGCGAAAGCTCACTTCGATTTGCCACAAAAATTGGAAAGTCATCTGCACGATAAGGATTGTCTGCCATAGAGATTTCAAGTCGCACTGTCTCATAGGCCAGTTCTGCTAAATTATTTTCCTTGCTCAAATGTCCTAAAAATACAGCTTTTAATCTATCATGAAGCAATCTGCTCAACAATTTACCTGAAAGAACATTTGATAAATGTCCTTTATTTCCTAAAATTCTCTGCTTTAGAGCATATGGATATGGCCCTACCTGAAGCATATTAATATCATGGTTTGCCTCCAATAAAAGGACATCCATTCCCCTAAGGCTCTCGACCGTATATTCGTCATACATCCCCAAATCAGTCGCCACTGCCATTCTTTTTTTTCCGTGCTGGAATCTGTATGCTGCTGGACAAACTGCATCATGAGAAATTTTCATTGGATTTACTGTAATATCCTTTAAAATAAATTTCTCATCAATCTTCACTGCATGAAAAAGTGAGTCATCTATCTCTCCAAGACTACTCACCTTTTTGATCGCAGCAATTGTTTTTCCAGTGGCATATACAGGTATGCCAAATTTTCTGCACAGTACACCCAGCCCATTTATATGGTCTGCATGCTCATGTGTAATCAAAATTCCGTCTAGGTCATTTCCTGTAAGTCCCAACTGATTTAGACCTTCTATAGTTCTTTTGCAGCTAATCCCCACATCGACCAGCAGATGCGTAGCTTCTGTACCAATATAGATACAATTGCCACTACTTCCGCTGGCTATACTGCACATTCTCATAATCTACCCCCATGCTCCAATAACGAATTAAAAAGTATTTTATTCTAAAGCACTCATTCTTTCCAATATATTTCAATCTTATCACCATTATGGAGTTCTTGCGTATACTGCGCATCTTTTCCATTCACGAGCGTTGCGATTCCTGTGCCACGCATTTTACTTGTATCAAAATCAATATAGTCAAATACATCAACAAATGTGTAGATTTGCTTTCCTCTCATAACAACAGGCTTCTGGTTGACAATTACAATCATCTTTTTGTCGCGTTCTTTGACTGCCTCGTTGCTTTCCTCCTGGGCTTGTGTGGTAGCACTCTGTAAATCCTTTGTTATGGTTTCTTCCTGAACACTTTTTGAGACTGCTTCGTCAGAGGAAGGTTCCTTTTCTATATTTACTTCTTCGACAACAGGTGCATCAGAACTTGTATCCTCCGCTTTGTTGTCCAAAACAGATTCTGCCTTGGCAGATTCTGCTTTGGCATCGTCTTCTACAGACTCGGATGCAGGCGTCTCCTGAATACTTTCATTACTCTGAAGCTCTTTTCTATTTTTAATCTCTATCTGGTCGTGACTATAAAGTTGTGCTTCTTTATCTACTTCTACACCGTTTACCAAAAGAGCCATATCCTCTCTTGAGATTCCCATATACTCAAAAAAGTCTTCATAAGTATAATAGGATAGGATTTCAATGGAATCGCCTTCCTGAATCTGATACTGTGCTGTGACTGCTGCCCCATTGACCCGCACAGGCTTTGGAAGTTGCATCTCATCTCCATTGATACACAATACAATTTTTCCATTGTAATCAACCAGATCCAAAATTCTTTGTTCAGCCGGCTGACCCAATGTAGATTCCTCTAATGTGATGATATCATTTGCCTTAATGTTATAGCTAAGATTAACTTCCTCTCCGTTGACATAGACATGTGCACTCTCCCCATACTCTCCTCGCGTAACACGATTCTTGCCGTTTACTTGATAGCATAGTTGCTTGCCACGCCGTGGAAAAAGTCCATCGCGTGCAAATGCTGCTTGCATCGCTGCATCCATAACCGTCAACTTATTGTTGTCATAAAGTTTAATCCTACTCTCATTGAACGTGATATAAATAAAATTATTGTTCTGTTCATAATATGTCAAGCAGATTCCAATAGGCGTTATAATTGTCGAATCCTTTAATGCACCTTCAGGAAACTCCACTTCTCCCAAAATCTCTTCGCCACGTAGTGCCACACGTTTTGGATCTAAGCCCAATTCCTGTGCTACACTTTTGTCAAAACCTGCAATTTTTCCGCCACCGCCAACAATAAACACTGCACTTGGAGAAGTGCCTCCATTTAGTTCGCGTATTTTTTCTGCTGTCAACTTTGTCATTTTATCAATTTCTGGCTGACAGATAGAAACTACTTCCGCTGCCGTGATTGTTTGTTCCAATCCCATAATATCTTCGTAGCGAATTTCTTCTTGTTGTGACGCAGCGACTTTAATCTTCTCTGCTGTTGCAAAATCAATCAGGCACGTTCTAGCAAGAATCTCTGTGAGCAAATCCCCTGCATGAGGAAGCATCCCAAATGCCACAACACTCCCATCATTAGTAATAGAAATATCTGAGGTGCCCGCTCCGACATCAACCATCGCAATATTTAAAAGCCGAAACCGCTCTGGAATCGCTACGCGGATCGCCGCAATTGGCTCTAATGTAAGATTTGCCACTTTTAATCCTGCGAGATCTACCGCACTGTATAACCCATCCACTACATCGTCGGGAAGAAATGTTGCAATCATATCTGCCCCGATTATCTTGGCTTTATGATGCTCAGGCTGCCCCATCCACATTCCATTCAAAAAATAACGCATCACCGAATAACCTACACAATAAAAGCGCATCTCTGTATCATTTTTATCCTGAAATTCTGTGACAGCTTGTTCCACTCCCATAGAAATCAATGTGCTAATGTCTTCCTTTGTGACATTTCTCTCTTTGTCAAGCTCCATATCCACATGTACATCCATTGTTTTGAGCACGCGCCCCGCAGCAGCAATACATACTTCATCCAATTTCAATCCTGTCTGATCTTGTAGCGCTTGGCGGATATCTGATATAGTAGCCGCCACTCTATTGATGTCATGAATCTGTCCATCAATCATAGCTCGCGTTTGGTGTTTGCGTATCTCCTGCGCCGCAACAACAAATCGCTCTCCCTGTCTGTATCCTACAATTCCGACTACACTTCTCGTACCAATATCCAGACCAAATACAAGTTCTTCGCCGTTAATTTTCATCTGATTCATCCCTATACCCCCACCTGATTTAAGGTTCGTCTGTATTTTGTACTCATTTTCTATAACTATTGTGTTATAGATCAGCTAAACAATAGTTCCATCTGTCATATATGCGATAAATCGAATATCTGTTTGTTTTTTTCAACTGCGTTGCCAAACCATTACAATTCTAAAAACCGATCAATCTGTCTGTACGTTTCTTCTAGATCTTCATTGTTCATTATAACGACCTGACAGGACTTGCGAAACTCCTCTTCACTTCGCTGTTTTTTCATAATGGCGGCTATCTTATCTTCACTATAATGCCTGCTTTGCGTCAAGCGCTTTCTACGCACGTCCTCATCTGCATAAATATACCATAACTCATCCACAATCCGATCATATTGTTCTTCTATCAAAAGTGCTGCCTCAATAAAAAAATATGTTACCACCTTCTTTTGACGCTCTTGTTCAATCTGTTCTATGATATATTTTTTAACCTCTGGATGAACAATTTGATTTACTTTCTCTAACAATATACTGTTTCCAAAAATAGCCGCCGCCATTTTGGATCGGTCTATCGTACCCTCATTGTTTAAAATTTTACTGCCTAGCAGATCTACTATTTTCTCAAAACATGCCTGTCCTGGTTGATATAAAAAGTGTGCTGCCTCGTCTGCCTTGATGATTCTACACGGCCAATGAGCCGCAATATAGGAAAGCACTTGTGTCTTACCTGCACCAACGCCCCCTGTAATCCCTATAATTTTCATTGTACTTATCTTGTCCTTACCTGTCAACATAACACACTTTGCTATTTTGCCTCATACCAATCACTTCCTGTATGAAGATCAATCTCCAATCGAACAGCCAGATCACATACATTCTGCATTTCCCGTGAAAGAATTGTGCGAACTTTCTCCTCTTCCTGTGCGTATGTTTCTACCAATAATTCATCATGAATCTGCAAAATAAGCTTTGATTGCAATCCTTCTGCCTTTAATGCGTCATACACATGAAGCATTGCCATCTTGATGATATCGGCTGCCGTTCCTTGTATAGGAGAATTCATAGCCACACGCTCTCCAAAAGAACGCTGTGTAAAATTAGAAGACTTCAACTCTGGTACTGGTCTACGCCTGCCAAACATCGTTGTACAATACCCATTTTTCTTTGCATCTGATACAGTAGTGTCCAAAAACGTCTTAATACCAGGATACGTCTTAAAATATTCATCAATATAGACTTTTGCCTCTTTTGGTGTGATGCTGAGATCTTGACTTAATCCAAACGAACTAATCCCATAGACAATCCCAAAATTAACGGCTTTTGCATTGCGCCTCTGTAGCGAAGTCACTTCCTCAAATGGGGTGTGAAACACCTTAGAAGCTGTGATTCTATGGATATCCTCATCCATTTTGTAGGCTTCAATCAACTGTGGGTCCGCCGACATATGTGCCAAAACTCGAAGTTCAATCTGCGAATAATCTGCGTCCATAAAGACACAACCTTCTTTTGGCACAAAAACTTTCCGAATACGTCGCCCAAGCTCCATACGCATTGGAATATTTTGAAGATTTGGCTCTGTTGAACTTAAACGCCCCGTCGCGGTGATGGTTTGATTAAAATTGGTATGAATCCGATTATCCTCACCAATATAAGTGGCTAATCCTTCCGCATAAGTAGACTTAAGCTTTGTAAGACCTCTGTACTCCAAAATCTCATTGACTACTGGATATTCGGGAGCTAACTTTTCTAACACGTCAGCAGCAGTCGAATACCCTGTCTTTGTCTTTTTTCCACCTGGAAGTTTTAACTTCTCAAATAAAATTTCTCCGAGCTGTTTAGGCGAATTAATATTAAATGTCTCCCCTGCCTTTTGGTGAATACTCTGCTCCAACTCGCAGATTCTTCCATTCAATGCCTCTCCATACGCCTTAAGCTCCTCAGGTTTTACAAGAATTCCTTCCCGCTCCATATCAAACAGTACGTAGGTAAGCGGCATCTCCAACTCTGCAAACAATTTGTCCATCTGGCTCTGTCTAAGAGCCTCCTCTAACAATGGCATTGCCTTGTACAATACATAGGTTTCCTTGCCCAAATACATCAAACATTCTTGATGACTGTGACGATAGACAGATGCAAAATCTGCCTTTCCAAAAATCTCTTGCCAGTCGCGGATAGTTATACTCAAATATTCGCCTGCTATATCTGCAATGCGATAATCACTTTTAAGCGGATTTATTAAATAGGCAGCAATCTTACAATCAAAGAGATTGGAAGTCAATTCCTGCGCAGACAACGTTACATCTTTTTCGGGTGAAATTAGCGATGCATAATCGCCTTTTATATCAAACACCGAAACTTTCATCTTCTCTGCCTCTAATAAGGTGCTGATTCCCTCACGAATACTTTCTGCAGGCAACTCTTCAGAACTTTCCATCCAATATACTCTTTTGTCCTCATCAGTTCCTCCGCAGAGCACGCAGCCAAAACATTCTTTCTCCTCCTCAAGCTGCAAAAAAAGCTGACCATTAGCTCCAGAACCAAACTCTCCTATATTTTTTTCCTTAATCTTAACTATTCTTATTGCAGCCTGTCCAGATTGTACCGCTTGTTCAAATGCTCGCTTGGCATCCTCTTTTGTTCTGATTGCTATTAGTTTTAATTCCTTGTCTAGATCAACAGCAGACACTTGGCTTTCTTGCTCAAATTTATTTAGAAAATTCTTAAAGGAAAGCTGTTTAAATATCGCGTACGCCTGCGGTGTGAACAAGTTGCCAAGCTGTGCTTTCTCATAGGAAAAATCAATGTCAGCATGAGTTTCAATAGTTGCTAACTCTTTGCTTAAATCTGCAAGATCTCTGTGATTGGCAAGACTCTCGCGAATACTTTTTTTGGAGATCTCATCCAAATGTGCATAAATGGCATCAATTGACCCAAAAGTAACCATCAATTCTGTCGCTGTCTTTTCGCCTACTTTTGGAACCCCTGGAATATTATCTGATGTATCTCCCATAAGTGCCTTTAACTCTATAAACTGAAGTGGCGTAACCTGGAAAGCTGCCTCCACATCTTTTGCATAGTAATCTTCAATCTCAGTCTTACCTGCCTTTGTCTTTGGGATACGAATCTTAATGTGATCCGATGCAATCTGCAAGAGATCTCTGTCACCGGATACGATGCAAGCCTCCATCCCCTCGCGCTCAGAGCGTGTGGCAATGGTTCCCATAATATCATCTGCCTCATAGCCTTCCTTCTCTATCAGATACACCCCCATTGCGGTGAGTACTTCTTTCATTACAGGCACTTGCTCTAGAAGTTCCTCTGGCATTGGCTTTCTTGTCCCTTTATACTCTTGATACATTTTATGTCTGAAAGTAGGTGCACCAGTGTCAAATGCAACCGTGAGATATTGTGGTTTCTCCTCATCTAAAATTTTAAATAAAATATTTAAGAACCCAAAAATAGCATTGGTATGAAGCCCTGTTGAATTTGCTAATAGTGGAACTCCATAAAACGCTCTATACAAAATACTATGCCCGTCAATCAATACAATTTTGCCCATCCAATCCCTCCCATTTTTAACACACTAACTTTCATGTCGCAGCTTTGCTACGGCTCCAATCCAAATGAAAAACTTAATACAATTCACCAGTAACAATCTTTTATTTTCAATCAAACATAATCATACAAAACACCAGTGATGCAACTAAAAAAAGACCGGCCTTTATCTGTTTGTATATCTTTTTACGATACATGACATACTCCAGCCTCTCATCCAGTTCACTCTGTAAATCAAAATCCTCTGCATTTTCAAGTCTGCTGATCCCTTCCAGCAGAAGGTACTCTATCGTAAGCTCCTCCATACATTCACTGCATGTCTGCACATGTTTCACAAAATTCTGTGCTGTGTGTCCGTCTAACTCATCCTTCAAAAATGGACGAATACACCGCTGCGTTTCCTTACAATTCATCGGCACCTCTTATTTTCTCAATCCTGATCCTATCCTCCATGATTCCGCTTCGCAAAATCTTAACTCTCCAGTGGAAAATTTTACAATCACACTAACTCCCATGTCGCAGCTTTGCTGCGACTCAAATCTGAATGAAAAACGCTGTTTTGGGCGTTTTTCGGCGTGAAAAAAGTCTGCTATGCAGACTTAGTACTTCTCCGTGAAGCAGCCTTTGCTGCAAATGGTTAGAAGTACTTTTCACGCTAACTCCCATCTGCCCGCTTTAGCGGGCATACAAATCAAGATGTGTGAAATTTTAATTTCACACTAACTCCCATCTGTCCCTATTCATTTTTTGCTGTATTGCACCCAGTACAGCAAATTGATTTCCGTCATTATCATACACTATATTTATATATTTTGAAAGAGTTTGCAATAAATTTTTTGTGTTTTTTGCGTTTTGGCTATTTCCTGCTCTATCAAAGAAACTCCTTGGCTTACAATGTATTTTTTTCTCACTTGCACTTTGTACACCCAAAAAAGACAGCAATCGTTTCATCAAAATGAATCGATTGCTGTCTTAAATATTCATGCAATATTTTAATTTTCAAAATAATACTTTTATTTTGTGGAAAAATAGATTGTAGGAATTACTCTCATACTATCAACAACTGCTCAAATTTGCCAAATGAAAACTCTTCGATTTTTCATTTAGAATACAGAATCTCCATCGCTAATTTTTTGTATGAGTTGTTGCATCTCTTCTTTGCTCTTAACACCCTTACTTTTTGCAAGAAGCTTCTCTTTTTCATATTCTGTGAGTCTGCCATAATGATCCAGTGCACTTTGATCCATCGCCATACCAAACGCCAATCCCAATGGCAAACCTCCCTGTTGTAAATCATTGGTATAATCCATTTGATCACCTCTTACTTAACATTCATTGTTGTTGGTTTCCTGTACCGTTGTCCAAACATTTGTTTTTGATATATACGCTTCTCAAAACGTATTGTGAAAATTTTCAACTTTTACAATACGGATGGCCATACGACCTGAAATGATATAAAACATTTCAGGAATTGTATGATGCTGCTTTATTTAGACATTGTATAGTCTTCCCTGTCACAATTGGATTATCCTATGAAATAAAACCCTATTTTTCCACAATTATTCTTTTTTTATCTTATTTTTTGACGACAAACGTCCTTTCTGGTACTGGCCACATTGCCATAAACAACTCTACATCTATCTGTTTTGTACTTTTTGGCACTGCATACTGAATCATAACAGATCTATTTTTGAGTCCATGTGGACCATTTTCCTGATCGGGACGCGTCCTCATAAACAGTGCAGTACACTGGTTACTTGGTTGCACAATCGTATCTAAATATTGTTTTACATAAAATTGGAGACTCACATTCTTCGCACATTCGTACTCGATTGTAATGTAACACATTCCTTCAGGACAGTCTCGCTCTAAAGTCTCAAGCACACTTTGTCTCATATTTTCTAACTCTTCTTGTGTACAGTGTTGCAATATTTTTGTGCGGTAATCGGGATCATCAAAACGCGCTTTCTCCTTTTTTAGAACATCTACTAACATACTATTGTTTAGATAGCATAAAACTTCCTGCCCGACATCATCTACGAATATAATCTCTTGTGCGGTTCCAATCTCAAGTTTGACTGGCATCTCAAGTAGTTGCTTTTTGAATGTCATTGCCATTGTAATCTCAATAGGTCCATCAAAATCTGGCAGATAGTCCACAGACAATTCAACATCCATCACTCTTAGGCCCAAATGTTCCCACTCTCTCTGATAAAAAGGAGACGTCTCAGATATGCTCCATCCCTGTTTTGCCATTTTGACCAAAAAAAGAAATGTCTCCTCGTAATCGCCTTGTATAATAGGTCCACTGTGCTCACCCTTCACTGTGATTTCACATTCATGAACCTGTATTGTCTTAATAAAACTATGCTCTTCTTGCTGTGATCCTTTCATAGATTCTCTAGGCGTCTTTTCTGCATAATCGCCCAGTTCAAAAAGTGGTGTTGTCTCTTCTAGTATATATATGCGACTATCTTTCTGAGACTTTGTCATCGCTATAATATGCATAAAAGCACCATCTATCTCGACATCCATGCCAATCACTTTGACCTCATCATAGTCGTTTTCCTGAACAATTGTTTGAAATCTTTTAAAATTCATACTAATCCCCATGCCGCCTTTGGCGACTCAAATAGAAATGAAAAACGCAGTCTTTTGCATTTTTTTTGGCTGCCCTTTGCACAGTGCATCAGGCAGCCTATCTATAAATACCCCTCTTAGTAGAATCAACATAACAATTCAGAATTCTTCACTGTTATACCTACAAACTATTTTCTTTTAGATACTAAAATCAAACTGTTGGCCAATCTGTTTTTCTTGACTGCTCCGAACACTGTCATTACTGAAAAGGTAATCCATATTTTCAATCTTTTCTAAGAGTTCATCAATCGAATCGGCTGTGAAGGTAATTTCTCCCTCGTCATCCTCAATAACCTTTCTATCCTCTCTGCTCTGTTCTAGTTTTTCTTGCTGTTTTTCTTTTTGAGTCTTTTTCTCCTCTGCCTTTTTAGCAGCCTTTTTTTCTGCCTGCTTCTTCTGAAGTCTTTCTCTTTGTGATCTAAAAGATTTGTCCATTGTAGCAAAGAAAGATGCCGCCCCATTGTCATTGACTCTGATACCGCAACTTTTCACACCCATTCCCATCTTTGCCAGCCTGCTCTTAAGCTGTGTTAATCCACTTGCTCCCCGTGAAATAATGCCTTCATACTGTTTGCGAAACTTCTCATCCTCTGCCATTTTCTCGATCTTTTCCTCATCAATCAAAACGACCATCTTGTTCGCATTTCCATATTTTGATGCATTAGCTTTTGCAAACTCCTTCTGATCCTTGCTCACAAGGATAAAATCCATGTTGCCATATCGTCTCTTTAACTCTTCATAATATTTTGCAGCTTTCTCTGTAAGTTGAGGATTTCCTATAGTTCTACCACTTACATGAACTTTTTTGACAGCTTCTGCATCCTCATCCTTTTTGGTGATAGAAAGTTCCTTATCTTTTTCGTTGTCTTGCGACTTCTTTGTTGTGTTTGGCATATTCCCATAGGCTGCCATACTCTCTGCTGCATTTGTCATTGTGTTTGCAATTGTACTCATTTTGTCATCCCTCCATGATTTGTGTCCGGCTAAAATCCGTTTCAGCCGTTTGTTGTGGACAGCAGTTTGCTCTATACAAACTTGCTGTATTGTAACCATTTTTTCATATGTTGAAATTTATATTGTTCTATAATATAAATTTTTTACTTTATAAAAACTACGGCAATCATATAAATCTTTATGCCTGCGCATGGAACCCTGCGCTTTTACTTTCTGGTGTCCAAAAGATGCTATTATATTTTGCCTGATTCTCAATCTGATCCACATCCATTGTTCTGATTGTAGCAGACCGCACAGAACTGCCTGCTTTTCTTGTACAATATGGTATTTCATCAACGACACAGACATCTGTACTAACATTGTGATAATTCACCATTCGATATGTACAGCGAACAATTCGTCCACCCATAACTGCCACTATCGTTTGCAAACTCTTCATACAAAATGGTATTTTTTCTAAACTATTTTCTAGCCACTGGGCAATATTTCTATCTTTGGTTGCCCTATAATAAAGTCTTGGCGTAATCAGAACACGATATTCTCGCATCCGCATGCACTCGAATCGTCTTCGTATATACCTTTCATATTCTATAGGATTCTTGTATACTTCTATATCTTCTTCTTTGTCAATACTTCTTTTTTCGCTCTGCATATGCGATATTGCCTAACTCCTGTATAGCTTATTTTCTATATTTTGATATCAATTGACACATAATCCTTCTCTAACTCTTCTCTTGTCATCTGTTCTTGTATAACCACTTCTGGCAGATCCTCCATTTCTTTGGCTGCCTCTATCTGTTGGGCTGTACTGTCTGGCAATAGCTCGTCAAGCTCTTCTGTTTCTGGCATGTCTTCGAGCAACTCTGTAAGTATGCCTTCGTCCTCTATGCCAAGAGCTTCCTTTGCCATCTCTTCTCTTCTCTCCTCGGCTGTCTTTGGCTCGAGTTTCTTAGCAGCCTCTGCAATCTTTTCGCCCTTTTCTTTAACTTCATCCATACAATGCATCATCTGTTCTTGATTGTACTGTTCCTTTACAGCAGCAATTTGAGAATTATATGTATTAAAAAGATCCAATTTTCTTGTAATCTCTTCTATCGTCTCACAGTGCATTTGTTTTAAACCTGCTTTTTGACCTTCAAAAAATTCAATTTGTGATTGTGCCTTCTGCTGTCGCTCCATTTTTTCCTCTGTACTTTTTAGTCCGTTTGCAAAACGCTGTGAAAACACAGAAAATGGGCTACTATTCAATGAAATATTCATACGCTAACTCCCATCTGCATGCTTT
>CAJUHQ010000057.1:16998-22062 GCA_910586095.1 uncultured Lachnospiraceae bacterium
AGCATGCACTCCAATCAGGATGCTTGAAATTTTATATTTCACGCTAACTCCCATCTGCATGCTTTAGCATGCACTCCAATCAGGATGCTTGAAATTTTATATTTCACGCTAACTCCCATCCGCATGCTTTAGCATGCACTCCAATCAGGATGTGTGAAATTTTATATTTCACACTAACTCCCATCTTTATACAGATAATGATATGGAGATATCCTATTTATCTATCTTTACATTTTGTACATATATCGTCTCTTTCTTGTGTTATAAAGTATATCGGTTTACACATGTAAATAATTAACCTTTTTCTGTGAAAATACTACAATCATACAAAACAAAAATTGATACAGGTATCTTTTGCGGCATAATTCCTCTGCATGGGTTGCACATAAAAAATTTTATGACACAAAAAGGACTGTTGCAAAATGGCATATGCTCACACTAACTCCCATCTGCCTGCTTTGGCAGGCGTACAAATCAGATGGTGAAATCTGAACCATATATTGTGACTTGCCACATTTTGCAACAGCCTCTTATAAATATTTCAGGCAAAATTCTAAAATTGTATTTTGTATATTCTTTTCACTTAGATAAAAAATATCTTCCGTATCCTCCACATTGACCATTCCCACATTTCCTAAACCTCCCATTCCAGGAAGTTTCATCACATTGTCAAAAGAGACATACACATATTCGTCTGTAATGTGTTGTGTCATCACAAACTCCTCAAACTTTTCCGGATTCACATAAAGCTGTCCATTTTCTACAAAAAACGTTTCTCTCACTAGTGGCGTATCATACGCAATTAATTCTACGTGTTCATTGTATACTGCTAATTCTTTAACAATGGTATAGCGCGGATAAGATGTCACAACAATTCCTATAAATACTCCTATCATACTGACAGCAAACACCCAAAAACACACTTTCTTTTTGATCTGAAATCTGCCAGCTTGCTTTTTGGCAAGATACCCTATTCTTTTTCGCAACACTGCAAAATCATTTTTGTTTAACAAAGAAGCCACTGCCGCCTGCTGCCTACCACTTAACTGTTCGATCATTCTCAAGAGCACACTACCATATTCATAGCGTGAAATCTGCGTCTCAAAAATACAACTCTCGTCACACACAAGCTCGAGATCCTCCCGCAGTGCTGCTTCACACCGATAAATAAGCGGATTTGCCCACCACCAAAATGTAAGAATTTTGAACAAGGTTAGCGCTACAATATGGCCCGAACCAATATGAAGCAATTCATGACATACAATTACAAAACAGGTTCGTGTATCTGCTAATTCCCAAACACTTTGAGGCAATACAATATATGGCCTTATGATTCCCCCAGAAAATGGACTTTCATTGGTGTCTATGCTATACAGTCGGACATGTTCCAAATACTTTCTTCTGTATCCGCTTTTATCCTCTTTTGTGATGGCATCTATTGCCTGTCTCACCACATCCGAGTCTTTTATCTGTATGCTTTTTGCTAAGTGCATCTTAAGTCGTTTATTTTTATACCAAAAGACCACTATCAGTAAAAACATTCCTGCAAAATAAAAATATCCATATTCCTTTTTGATATGCTCAGAAATCACAATTGTAACTTTTACAAAATATCTTTGATAATACAATTTGCTCATTCCCGTCCATGTGATTGGAACAAGCATCATCATGGCATAACAAGAAATCACTGCATGTTTTTTGCCTACTATTTTGCGCAGCAAAAAAATAACAGGTATCACTGCTATTGCACACAACATGGACTTTAAGCACTTGGTTAAACAGTACACAGCGGCAAAATCCAAAAAATTATGTATGTATGTTATCATTTCTTGCACGGTGTTCACTCCCATCCGTTACTATTAATGATCCTCAAGCTCCTCTAACAGATCCTTTAACTCACTTAGCTGTTCTTTTGAGATCTTTGCTGACTTCAAAAAATTTGCAACGGCTAAAGAGGCATTGCCCCCAAAATAATTATTTACAAAACGTTTACTCTTTAACTGTAGACACTCTTGGCGACTTCGAATTGCATAGTAGTGATATACGCGCGAATCGTGTGTATCAACCTGATATCCTATAATGTTTTTGCCTAGAAGCCGATTAATCATAACCCGAATCGTATTTTTATTTAGATTGACTGTTCCCTCTAATGCCGCGATAATTTCAGCGGCTGTCATTGTTTCAGAGTGTTCCCACAGCACTTCCATAATAAGCCATTCATTCTCACTGGGTGTCATTTCTCCCATTTTTCGCATTTCCTCCACTAAATAATCTGTCTGGCACCTTTGCACCTATTCATTTCTGCATGAAACTATCGATTTTTATTATAATCGGAAATGCCTTTTTCATCAACCTTTTCTTTTTAGTCATTTTATAACCGTCATTTTATAACTTTTCAATCAAGTAACGATACGCCGTTTCTTTTACTAACACGGACGTCCATTACATTACTATGAAAGTCTTTTGACTTTCATAGTATGGATGGCCATGCGGCCCGCCAGACGACAGGCCGTGCATGATGAGCGTTTGTTTATTTGGACGCCCGCGTGCAACTGACCATTCTTTATGTGTTTGATTTATTAGTATAATTCTTTTGTATGACTGTTCTTTTTTCCTACTTGTATCACTATGTCTCACGTAGCCTCTCTACTACACTATATCTTGCTGTCTGACCATACAGAAGAAATGGAATACTATACCCTAATCCCACAAATATAGGAAACGCAACCAACACAGGAAGCAGTGTAAACCGATAGGTAAAGAACCAAAACATATTTTCCAACAATTTTCCAACAAGTGGTCCCACTCCTAGCGATAAAATCAATGCTACTATCGCCGAGCTGAGTGCATAAAACAACCCCTCATAAATAAGCATTGTCTTAAGTTGTCTATTGGTCATTCCCACTGACTGAAGCACTGCAAATTCTCTGCGGCGCGAGAGGATACCTGTCATAATAGCATTAAAGAAATTCAAAATACCAACAAATCCAATAATTGCACACAACAATCCTCCCAACAACAAAAACATATTTTGAAACTCCTGAAACTCTTTGCGAACCGTCTCTTTGCTTTGATACATCAACTCAGATGTATCCCCCTTTGTCAAATCGGCCAGATAGCGCTCCGCATCTGCCTCTGTAGTCTGATCGGGTGTATCAAAAAGATAGAACAATGGCATTGCAGACTGTTCACTATCTTTTTCGAGCTTCTCTACTGGCAAAACAACATTATATCCATTTCTGTGATAGCGATAGGACATGGAATATGGAACAGTGACTAGTGCGCACACTGTATACTCTACATCATGTGATTCCTCCACATAATACTTTAAAAATTCTTCTGGTGTTTCCTCTGTGCTCTTTTCTCCTGTTCTGCTGTCAATATAATATGCCTTTGATACATATGTCAGCGTCAAAGTATCTCCAATTGCAGGGTAATATTCCCAATCGCTACTATTTCCATAATCATCAACTTCTACTGCGATTGCTATAGTATGACGACTCTCATCGAACAAAGGATCTAAGCTACCTTTTAACACTGTCACCTTCTCAAACAAACTTCTGTCTAGCCCTTCCACCAATCCATGTTGCTTCACCATGTCTCCTCTACGCTCTATATTAGAAAACATATCTTCTACAATCTTCTGTGAAAAAATACTAGATAATTTTGTTCGTAATTTCTCCTCTGGCATCCAAGTATATGGAATTTCTCCCATAAGTGTATAGCCACTTCCAGAAGTTACCTGTTGTGTATTCTCGTCAATCTGTGCAATGATTTCCTCTGAAATATATTCTTGTGCACTGGGCACAAATCGAAAATAGTCGGTATTACTGACAATAAAATCTGCACATATGTGTCTGGATGTATACTTCTCCACATCAAAACCAATGACAAAAATATAGAGTATATTGAGTAGTGTCACGGCCAACGCCAGGGAGATCACAACTAAAATGGTCTTACTTTTATTACGCCCCAAATTGGCATATGCCATCTGATGAACTTTTGCTCCTCGTGTGGCACGACGTTTCTTTTTTGTCTGTACTATTTCTGTATATTTTGTCGCTTCCACTGGTGAAACTTTTGCCGCGATCTTTCCAGGACGCTGACAAGATAACAATACTGTCACCAACGCAAACAATGCCGATCCTACAAAAATAATGGGCGATGTGCTGACTGTGGCACTCTTAGCACCAAAAATAGTACTGTTTTGTAACACGACTGGCGTCAGTACTGCACCGACACCATAGCCTAATAAAATACCAACAGGAATTCCGCACATGCACAAAAATATAGCCTGCATCCGAATAATACGTCGAATCTGCTTTGGTGTTGTACCAATCGTCTTTAGCAAACCATAAAACCGAATATCCTCTGTCACTGAAATTTGAAAAATATTGTAGATAATTAAATATCCTGTGAAAATTACCAGGACAATAAAAGCTGCCATCGCAGTGATGCTCCCTATATCCATCCCAGATTCAACTTGTGCTGTTGTGTATCCCCAATTGACACCTATGCGAACACTATTCTCATCATCATATGTTTCCCACGTGTACCCTAGATCCGTATTCACTCGTTCCATTTGTCCACGAATATCAATAGACGATGCCATCATCACATTCAAGTCCATGCGAAATGGCTCCATTCCCTGCGCAATACCATTGTCTTCTATTTCTTTTGCGTACTCTTTTGAAATATTAATATAATGTACAGGAAGCAGTTCATCATATTCCCAATATCCAACTAATGTCCATGTATCTGTCACATCACTCCCAATCTGATCCTTATCTTGTACTGTGTAGGTGAATGTAATTTTTGTCCCCAGTTCTGGTTCGATTCCTAGCAGTTGTAGCGCCCCTGTATCCATAGCAATTTCCCTGCCATTTTGTGGCATGCGTCCTACTGTTGGTTCTGCATAACTCCATTTGGTACAATTAGCATCCATATAGCTAATCTCTGCCGGAATCTTTGCGAACACTCCTTCTATACACAATCCAATCACTTTGCGTATTCCAATAGCTTTTACAGCAGCATGATTAGCAATCAAATCGGCCTGTTCCTGTC
>CAJUHQ010000058.1 GCA_910586095.1 uncultured Lachnospiraceae bacterium
CAAAATCTGCCGGGGGCAACCTCGTGCCGGTTCAAGTCCGGCCACCGGCATAAAATAAACAGCTTGTACAAGCTGTTTATTTTTTTATGTATACGAGTGTCATAGGAAAATAGTCAGCAGGGCTGGCAGACACTCGACTACGTGTAGGGAAAGTAACCTTCCCCTACGCAATTTACTATTTTTAATGATGAAACAGTCGAATACCAGTAAAACACATTGCAATTTGATACTTATTGCAAGTCTCTATCACATTATCATCGCGAATAGAACCTCCTGGTTGTGCTATATACTGTACTCCGCTTCTATGTGCTCTCTCCACATTGTCCCCAAATGGAAAGAATGCATCTGAGCCAAGTGCTACATCTTTCATCTGATCGAGCCACGCACGTCTTTCTTCTCTTGTGAGAACCTCTGGCTTTTCTGTAAAGAACTGTTCCCACACTCCATCTGCAAGCACATCCATATAATCATCGCTCATATACACATCAATTGTATTATCTCTGTCTGCGCGTCCAATCTTTTCTTTGAATGGAAGCTGAAGTACCTTGGGATGCTGGCGAAGGAACCAATTATCTGCCTTATTGCCTGCAAGCCGTGTACAGTGAATTCGGGACTGTTGTCCTGCGCCAATTCCAATTGCCTGTCCATTCTTTACATAACAAACTGAATTGGACTGTGTATACTTTAAAGTAATCATCGCGATAGCCAAATCCATCTTTGCCTGTTCTGGAATATCTTTGTTCTCTGTGACAATATTAGAGAACAATGCCTCATCAATCACTAACTCATTTCTTCCCTGCTCAAATACGATTCCATATACTTCCTTAGTTTCTATTGGTTCTGGCACATAGTCTGAATCAATTTTGATTATTGCATAGTTACCTTTTTTCTTTGCCTTCAAAATCTCAAGTGCCTCCGGTTCATATCCTGGAGCTATAATTCCATCAGATACCTCGCGCTTAATCAAATTTGCTGTGCTCACATCACACACATCTGACAAGGAGATAAAATCGCCAAAAGAAGACATTCTATCTGCTCCTCGCGCTCTTGCATAGGCACTTGCAAGCCCTGAAAGTTCTCCCATATCTTCCACCCAATAAATTTTTCGCTCAATTTCATTTAGAGGAAGCCCTACTGCTGCTCCTGCTGGAGAGACATGCTTAAAAGACGTTGCCGCCGGAAGGCCTGTAGCGTTCTTTAACTCTTTTACAAGCTGCCAACCATTTAGCGCATCCAAAAAATTAATATATCCTGGTTTTCCATTTAATACTTCGATTGGAAGATTACCAGATTTCATATAGATTTTGGAAGGTTTCTGATTTGGATTGCAGCCATATTTTAATTCTAATTCTTTCATACTTATATCGATCCTCCATTCCTACAAGCACTGACATTTACCAATTGAATTATACATTTTTGTTGTAAATTTTGGACTCATACACCCCTGTTTCTATATCAATAAAGCGAACAAAAAGTGATACTTTGTTGTCTACATTTAAGCTTTCCCACACAAGATTGCCAAATGTGTCCATATCATTGGGAATACGCACTAATTTGGGTTCACCTTCAAAGCTTGGAAGCGGATTTCCATCTCCCATATATGTATGAATAAAATGTCCTTCTCCCGCCACTGGATTCTCATAAGCGAATGTGTAGCGATTGCATGCACTAGGATCGCCATTGTTGCTCTTTAGGATAGACATTGCGTAATTATACTGCCCTTGTTCTATATGAAGAATACCTGAAATTCGCGGAGTATAATTGGGTGCGTCTGGTTCAAATTCCCTTGTGCGAAGTGCCTGCTCAAAGGTCATCTGCTTGTCCATTTTCTCATAGATTGTATCAGTCTGATCTCCATTGGTGACAATAGTTTTGTTGCCAAGAACACGTACAGGCGCATAAATAATCAAACTAGGATCACTTAGTTTAGAAGGATCAAATGCCTGTGTGCGAATTCCTTCTTTGTCTTCGACAAAGATACGATTTCGGCTATTCTCACTTCTGCCCATAATAAAATACGCAATCGCTGCCTTTGTGCCATCCTCTGTTTTTCCAATAACAATCCCTCTACCTGGATAAGCATTTTCTTTCAGTTCTTGTTCCAATGATCGCATCTGCATTCTCCTACCTCCGTTTTTGCAAAAATAATATTCTATACAATTTACATTATACATATTTTTTGATTGATTGCAATCACTATCCTGGTTTTGCAAAAACTGCTTTACTGCTTTAACTATGAAGGTCTTCGACTTTCATAATATGGATGGCCATACGGCAGATTGAGTATGATGTGCGTTTATTATAGGAATCCTATGAACTCTTTTTTAGATTCCTGCATATGCATACCACACTGCTGCTTGTACTACCATATTATGCTGTAGCCATATTTTTGGATATTGATCGGGAGGTAGCGGACATGCAACATTGCCTGTTTCCAGCGTAATAGATCGAACAGGAGTTTCTCCGCTATAGATCCAATCAAGATAACTGCCTGATGCACTTCCACGTCCCATTCTTTTATAAGGAACAAAGGAAAGCATATATGTAGAGAACTCTCTATTGATTGCAGTATATTTGCTCTCAGAAGTATCCCAGTATGCAACTTCACCCATAGAATGATAATTGATAATGATAGAGGGCTGGTACAATAGCGTGACCGCTCCTAACGATAACGATTCGGGCTCCGACAAAGGAAATTCTCCTGCATATCCTGCATAAGAAGGCTGTGAAACAGTTCCGTCAAACACAAAACCAACTGGAAAATTTTTATTTAAATCTACTCCACGGGCATTGGCTTTCCATCTTGCAAGATATCTTTCATAAGAACTTTTTGTGCGTCGCATGGCACTATCATAGGCATAACAAGCGCGTACTATCTCTACCAATTCTGATGAGCGCAGCGCACTTTCTCCAAATTGACTGATTGCAATCCCATCTGGATTGACCATAGGAATAATATGAACAGCCACTGAGGAAAACAATTCACGATAGCTCTGATTATGGTAATAACCTGTGTCATAATAATCTAGACATTGTTCAAGCTGTTCCATCACCAGCAATGTATTGATGTATTCGCGTGCATGAAGACCTGCATGAATCAAAATATGCTTGGAGGCATTTTCATTGCCAATTGTCAGTGTGTACAAATTTCGTCCATCGGCAGATGTACCTGCGGTGTCCACACGAAGCAGAGTCGGATACTTAGCATATAAGAGCAAAATATCCTCCTCCATCTCTTCGTAAGTATAGATATCATAATCATATACAATTGCATCGAGCTTCTTAAGATATTTCACATCTGTATACCCTTCAATTTCTGTGCCATATATGCGTATCTTTACAAGAGAATCTAGTGGCCCTAGTACAATCTGGACATACGTATCATCACAAAGTATGGCGATAGGCGTTAACAAGGCGGGCTCTTGATAAATCGGAAGTCCTTGCTCTGAAAAGCGAACATAGTAAACTGGAAGCGATGTCTCTTCGGCCGCCTTTACTACATTTAGCGAAAGCCCATCAACGAACATCAAAAATAATAGTATAATCGCCGCATAAATACTCTTTCTTAAAAATTTCATTGTACATTACCCCTTCAATCATTTGTTACAAATCCCCTTATAATCTGTACTTTTTGACATTCTAACTCCCATGTCGCATCAAAGCTGCGACTCCATGGGCGTGGAGTTTCTCTGCGAAACAGCCTCTGCTGTGAGCAAAAACTGCCACAGGCAGTTAGAAACTCTTCTCACATGTTACTATTCAGCCATACCCATTTCATGTCGGGCGTCCGCCCTATAAAATCGAATATACAAAATGCCTTATGCGAGCAAGCTCCCAACAACATTTTGTATATTCAATTTTGCATGGCTGAACTGTTACTCTCACACTAACATCCACAATCAAATATTTTGTTTATTGCTCAAATATCGAATACATACCCCATTTGTGTGTAACACATCTCCTTCAAGCCTGATAGAAAACAAAATTTTACTATCTTTGTCCTTAACAATCTCCAAATCCTCCTCACTGCTGTTTACAATTACCTCTAATGTCTCGCCCCATCCCATTTTTTGGAATTGAATCACACGGGGATTGGCATAATCTGCTGGAAAATGGAAGTTTCTCTCACGCATGAGTTTTTCCTCTTTCCTTAACTTAATTAACTGTTTTGTCCTAGAAATCTGTTCATTGTATTTTCCCTGTTCAATGTCTTCCCACGGCATACAACGGCGGCAATCGGGATCAAATCCTCCCTCCATTCCAATCTCTGTACCATAATAAATACAAGTTGTTCCTGGCATTGTAAACAATAAGGCAATCAGACAATTATATTCATCTAATCCATTCACTACACTTCTAAGGCGAATCGTATCATGAGAATCGAGCAGATTAAACAACACATCATTAGTCTGATTCATATAATTGGTATAGCAGCGATTAATCATAAACTCAAAGTCCTCACCTGTGAGACTCTTGTCTATAAAAAAGTCTTTTATACTACTCCCTAGCGGATAATTCATAACAGAATCATACTCGTCACCGCGAAGCCATAAAATAGCATCGTGCCAGATCTCTCCTAAAATATAAATATCTGGCTTTAGTTCTTTTAATGCTGTTCGCAACTCTTTACAAAATACATGAGACACTTCATTGGCTACATCGAGGCGTATACCATCCACATCATATTTTTTCACCCAGCCACACGCTACATCAATCAAATATTTACGCACATCTTTATTGTTAGTATTGAGCTTTGGCATTGCATCACAAAATGCAAATGTATAAAGCTGCTTTTTCTTTGCCGCATCCCATTGATTTGACAAAGGCCATTCATTAATCATAAACCAATCAAAATAGACCGAATCACGTCCATTGGTCAAAACATCCTGCCACGGCTTGAAAAAATATCCAGCATGGTTAAAAACAGCATCTAACATAACGCGGATACCGCGCTGATGCGCTTCTGTTACAAAATTTCTCATCTCCTCGTCATCGCCAAAATGTGGATCAATTTTTTCATAGTCGGTGGTATCATATTTATGGTTTGAGGGTGCCTCGTTAATCGGAGTTGTATAAATACCCGTTATCCCTAACTCTTTGAGATAATCCAATTTTTTTCTCATTCCTTTTATATCGCCGCCATAAAAATCTCTATGTTTGATACCTGTCTCGTACTTCCACTCCTTAACATGCTCTGGATTGCGCGATGGATCTCCATTGCAAAATCTTTCAGGAAAGATTTGATACCATACTGTCTCGTTCACCCAGTCAGGTACTTTATTGATATCGATTGGATTCATCCACGGAAACGTAAAACACTGCCTACTACGCCCTTTGATATGCATCTGTCCATCGCTTACAAATCCATCCTCAAAATAATACCAACGCTCAGAATCTGTCACCAGCTCAAAATAATATTTGAGTCTCTTATAATCTGGTTGTATTGTGGTCGTCCACCAAAGCTGATATTTCAGACGCTTTTTAAATGGAATAGGCGCTTTATCCCCTGTCCATTCCTCCCCTCCTCCAAGAATACCATTGGAAAATGGATCTCCATATACAATATTGACTTCCTTTACATCATATCCTGTTTTGATGTTGATAATAAGCTGATTTTCATCCAGCATATAACTGTAATTATCAACGGCTCTGTGATAAACGGCTGCAAATTCCATTGTTATACCTATCCCTTTCTACTATGAAAATGTTGATATTAGTTTCACTTTTATCTCTTTTATATACAAAACCTCAAAAATGTTTTGCACATACCATCCACAATCTAGAAAAACTTCCTTTTGTACATGTCCCCTTTTGGAAAACGTTTTCCAATCAAGGTTTGGATAAGGCTCCCACTTCTATTGTGGAAGCCTTATCCATTATTATACAGAACACTTTGTGAAAATTCAAGACGAAAATATGATTTCTACTTTCTCTTTTCGCAAAAGGGTTCCAGAATTGAATTTATATTATCCAACTTAGAATGTATATCTTTTAAAATGTAAGATACAATGATACAAGAAAGCATCGTATATTGACTGTTCATTGATGCCACATGTATAGTTTCATAGAAAAACTTCTCAACATAGTTCTCGTCATCCGCAAAAATTTTCTTTTATTTATCTAACCAATACTGTATCATCATCGTTTTGTTGTTGCCTGCTGCCACAATAACAGGATTTTTTAATGATTTTGAGAGTAGCAAGTTCTTTTAATTTTCACTCATACCTTTACTCTTAATTCCAAGTCCGTCATTCTAAGAGCCACTTTTTCCGATCATATATGAACCGTAACAATATTAAGTCACTTTTATTCATAACTAAACAATTGTTCGTCCTGCCAAAACGTTCTCATAATCCTCTAAATTTTTCTCTAACAGTTTGGGTGTGTCTAGCCCATACGGACATTTAGACGCACATTGTCCACAATGAATACATTCTTTGATCTTTGCCATCTGGGCTTGCCATTCTTCGCCTAGCCAGCCTTTAGACGGTGAGCGCCGTAAAAGCTGAGATGTACGCGCGCAATTATTGATCTGAATTCCCTTCGGGCATGGCATACAATATCCACAGCCACGACAAAATGCACCTGCTAGCTCCTTTCGATCCTTCTCATAATCAGCCTTCATCTGTGCATCAAACTCTGGCATCTTCTCCTGATACGATAAAAATTGTGCAAGTTCTTCCTCTTTTTGTACGCCCCACAATGGAAGTACTGCTCTATGCTGACAGGCAAACCAATAGCAAAGTTTCGCATTGGTGAGCAGTCCACCAGCCAATCCCTTCATTCCCAAAAATCCCATACCTGCCTTCTCACATTTCTCGACAAGCGCAATTTCTTTTTCAGATGAGATATAGGCAAACGGAAACTGCAATGTCTCATACAATCCACTCTCAATCGCTTCTTCTGCCACATGAAGTAAATGTGCTGTTATCCCAATATGTTTAATTTTTCCTTCTTTTTTTGCCTTGAGAACGGCATCATAGACACCATCCTCCTCCCCAGGACGAAAACATTTTGGCGCACAGTGAAGTTGATAAATATCAACATATTCTGTCTTTAGCAGATTTAGCGAAGTTTCTAGATCGGCAAGTACTTCCTTTCCTGTCTTAGCCGCTGTTTTGGTCGCAATATAATAGCTATCTCTCTCTACTTTTTCTAATGCTATGCCAAGTTTTTGTTCACTGTCACTGTATGCGCGCGCTGTGTCAAAAAAGTTTACGCCACCACGAAGCGCCATATGAATCAACTGCACTGCCTGATCGATATCAATACGCTGAATTGGCAATGCACCAAACCCATTTTTATTTGCTACTATTCCTGTGTCTCCCAACCGAACTGTTATCATAATCCTACACCTTTTCTTTATTTATACTGCTGCTCTCTTGCAACCTGCAAATTTTTCCCGTCTGTTTCATTCAGTAAACCGTACTGCTCACGATTCACCAAGTCTATTATTGTTGTGGTTTCATATACGCTGATATTGCCTCCACACCATACATCATAGTAGCAAAACCGTCCTGATATTGGTAATTGGTGTTTGCCGCAAGCATCCCTCCTATTCCTGTCGAAATAAGCCATATGTTGCGTGCTGCCTTTGCGCTATCCATGTCTAGACGTACTTCTTTCGCTGCCTTTCCTTCATTGATTAATCGTTCAAGTGCTTTTACCACACCATTCCATGCTCCTTCCTCTGTCATTCTATACAGAGTCGTATAATATTGAAAATGAGAATTTTTCTCATATGTATACTGGAATATGGTCTGAATAAACACTTTAAAATTGTCATAAAATGACGCTTGTGGATTCATAGCTGCTTTCGCCTTTGCCACAAGTTCCTCATTACATCTACATGCTACTAATAGATTGATTTCATTCACATCACGAAACCGATTATAAATCACTCTCCTATCACAGTTAAGCTCTCTGCACAGCCTCGTGACAGTCAATGCCTCTGCGCCTTCCCTGAAGCCGATGTTTACGGCATGGTCAAGGATCCTCTTGCTTGTTTCATCTTCAATTCGTTTTCCTTTTGAGAATGCCATTTTCCTCACTCCATTCATCACACGATCGTGTATAGCTTAAACTTTATGTTATCATTGAATCGAGTAAATAAGAATCTTCCCTTTCTACTCGCCGCGCGCTCCATGCGCTGCTCTAGCAGCATTTTCCTCTGCATGGAGCTGTGCATAAAATGCAGGGTGAAGTCAGCGCTTCTCCCTGCATCCTTCTAAGCTTATTCTATCAGCTATACGCCAAGATATCAAGAAAATCCTATCACAAATCCCAGTTATATCGTATTTCCAGTATAAAGCTGATAATACTTTCCTTTTGCTTCAATCAACTCTTCATGTGTGCCACGCTCTATGATTCTTCCTTGCTCTAGCACCATAATGCAATCACTGTTTCTCACTGTAGAAAGTCTATGCGCAATGACAAATGTTGTTCTACCACTCATCAACTTATCCATACCATCCTGCACAATCTTCTCTGTACGTGTGTCAATAGAGCTAGTCGCTTCATCGAGAATCAGCGCTGGCGGATCTGCAATAGCGGCTCTGGCTATCGCAAGTAACTGCCGCTGCCCTTGACTTAAGTTTGCGCCATCCCCCGTTAGCAATGTGTTGTAACCTTCTGGTAATCTTTCTATAAATTCATGAGCATTGGCAAGCTTTGCCGCTGCAATCACTTCCCCGTCTGTGGCATCTAGCTTTCCATATCGTATATTCTCCATTACAGTGGCTGTAAACAAATGGGTATCCTGCAAAACAATTCCCAATGAACGTCTTAGATCTGCCTTTTTGATCTTATTGACATTAATCTTATCATAGCGAATCTTGCCATCTTGTATATCATAAAATCGATTGATTAAATTGGTGATTGTCGTCTTACCTGCACCTGTAGACCCAACAAAGGCAATCTTTTGCCCAGGTTCTGCAAACATCTTAATATTGTGAAGCACAATCTTGTCATCTGTATAGCCAAAATCTACATCATCAAATACCACACCACCCTCTAATCGCTGATACGTGGTAGTATCACTATCCTTGTGATAATGTCTCCATGCCCAAACACCTGTATGCCTTGTCGTCTCCTTTAACTCTCCATTAATTTCCTCTGCATTAACCAATGTGACGTATCCATTGTCTGCTTCTGGCTCTTCGTCTAACATCTTAAATATTCTATCTGCTCCAGCAAGCGCCATAACCACAGAATTAAACTGTTGGCTTACCTGATTGATTGGCATATTAAAACTCTTGTTAAATGAGAGAAAGCTAGCTAGTGCTCCCACTGTAAGCCCTCCAATATTTCCAATCGCCAAGATACCACCTACAATCGCACAAACCACATAACTTAAATTTCCTAGCTGGGCGTTAATAGGACCTAACATATTACCGAATTGGTTCGCATTATAAGCACTGTCAAAAAGTTCCTCGTTGAGTTCATTAAAACGCTTGATGCTTTCCTCCTCGTGACAAAATACCTTGACTACTTTCTGCCCTTCCATCATCTCCTCAATATAACCATTTACAGCACCGATTGATTTTTGTTGTGCCATAAAATACCTGCCTGAAAGGCTTGTAGCTTTCTTGGTGACCACCAACATGAGCGTCACCATAATCAATGTGGTAATTGTCAAAGGTACACTCAAAATCACCATACTAATCAAGACGCTCACAATAGTAATTGCACTGTTAAAGCATTGTGGCATACTTTGGCTAATCATCTGGCGCAATGTATCAATATCATTTGTGTACCGCGACATAATATCGCCGTGTGGATGTGTGTCAAAATATTTAATTGGCAGTGCCTCCATTTTGTTAAACATATCATTTCTAATATTTCGCATCGTGCCTTGACTGACAACAATCATGATTCGATTATAAAGATAAGTAGAAACAACTCCTATAGCATAAAAGCATGCTACCCGAAAAATTGCTTGTGTCAATCCTGAAAAATCCGGATTCTGCGCTCCTAATAAGGGCGTGATATACTCATCAATCAATGTCTGCATAAACAACGTCCCTTGAATGTTTGCAAGTACTCCCACAAAAATGCATATGACTACAATAATTACATGGGGGGTATAGCTTCGAAGCACGTATCCCATAAGTCTTCGAAATAATTTCCCTGGATTTTCAATCTTTGGCTTAGGTCCTCTCATAGGATGTCCTGGTCCTGGCATTAGTTGTCACCTCCATTCTGGTCAAAGTCCGCATTACCACCAGTCTGTGATTCATATACCTCGCGATAGATTGGACTAGTTTCTAGCAGTGCTTCATGCGTATCAAATGCCATCACTTCTCCATTGTCCATCACAATGATTCGATCTGCATGTTGTACACTGCTTACCCTCTGCGCTATAATAAACTTAGTAGTATCTGGAATCTCTTCGGCAAATGCCTTCCTAATCTTCGCATCAGTAGCTGTATCCACAGCGCTTGTACTGTCGTCCAAAATCAATATCTTTGGTTTTTTCAAGAGAGCACGTGCAATACACAACCTCTGTTTCTGTCCTCCCGACACATTTGTACCACCTTGTTCTATAAAAGTATGATACTTGTCAGGCATCTTCTGAATAAATTCATCAGCACAGGCAAGCTGACATGCTCTTTTGCACTCCTCTTCAGAAGCTTCCTGATTGCCCCAGCGAAGATTCTCCAAAATTGTACCACTAAACAAAACATTTTTTTGTAGTACTACTGCCACCTCATTGCGCAATACTTCCATGTCATATTTGCGCACATCCAATCCACCTACTAAAAGTTCTCCTGATGTGACATCATACAGACGGCTAATCAGATTTACCAAACTAGATTTTGCACTACCTGTACCACCGATAATGCCAATTGTCTCACCAGATTGAATATTGAGATTGATATCCTTAAGAACTGCCTTGCCATCTTTGTGATAAGCAAATGTCACATCCTGAAAAACTACGCTTCCATCCTTTACAGTAGTGACTGGTGCATCAGGATTTTGAAGGTCTGTCTGCTCCGTGAGAACCTCCGCAATACGTTTCGCACTCGCATAACTCATAGAAAGCATGACAAAAACCATAGAAACCATCATTAGGCTCATCAAAATATTCATACAATACGCCAACAAACTCATCATCTCGCCTGTTGTCAATCCGCCTGCGACAATTGTTTTGGCTCCGAGCCATGAGATCACCAAAATACACACATACACTGTCGCCTGCATCAGTGGCATATTAATGACAACCAGTTTTTCTGCGCGCAAAAACATATCATAAATATTTTGATTTGCCTTTGCAAACTTATCGCGCTCATAATCCTCACGAACATATGCCTTTACTACACGAATAGCAGAGACATTTTCCTGAACACTCGCATTAAGATCATCATACTTTTCAAATACCTGTCTAAAATATTTGCTTGCCTTGGGCAAAATACATGCAATACACACCGTCAAAAACAACACTGCAATCAGATAAATGCTTGCAAGTCGTGCGTGAATAGAAAACGCCATGACCATAGCAATAATCATGGATGCAGGTGCACGCATCGCCATACGCAAGACCATCTGATACGCATTTTGTATGTTGGTGACATCCGTAGTAAGACGCGTAATCAGACTAGATGTCGAAAATTTGTCTATGTTGGAAAAGGAGTATGTTTGAATATTTTCAAACATCGCTTTTCTAAGATTGCGCGCAAAACCAGTTGATGCCTTTGCACCGTACTTTGCTCCCATCAGTCCTGCCCAAAGACCAACTAAAGCGATGACAATCATCAGACCGCCAATCTTATAAATATGATTTAGATTTCCTGCGTATACCCCATCATCTATAATGGACGCCATCAACAATGGGATAACCATTTCCATGATTACTTCTAAAATCATGAAAACCGGCGTAAGAACGGAATCGCGTTTAAATTCCTTAATTTGTGCGCCTAATACTTTTATCATAAAACTTCCTCATTTCTGCGCTGCTTTTTTGCATATTTTAAGTTTGTGGATGCAGCGCAGACACAAACTTGGGAGTAAAAGATTGAAAAATCTTTTGCCCTTACTTCTTCCTTCCTTTCTTTTTGAACTATCTATCAAAACCATTATGGTTCTTTTGCGATATCCTCTTTATTCATATTATCCTGAAGCTGTCTGGCAACTTCGTAAAAGATTTGCAATTTTTGTGGATCTATCTTCTTTATAATCTCCTCCTCCATTTTGTCAATCATACGTTCTGTTAAAATTGCCTTCTCCTCTCCTAATGGAGTCAACACAATCTTTTTGAGACGCGCATCTGTATGTACAGCCTCTCTGCTAATATAACCTTTTTTCTCCATGAGTTGCAAAATACTCGTAACGGTAGATCGCTGGATAGAAAACTCCGATTCAATCGTTTTTTGGTAAATGTCCCGATCCGTATTGTGATGCAAATACCCCATAATCCATCCATGCATCATTGTGACCTCGTCTAATCCTGCCGCAATGCCACAACGAACAAAATTCTTTTTGAATGAATTATCAAGACATTTAATAGTATGTCCCATCCTATCTATAGAAACAATATCTGTTTCCTTTCCCATCTCCATCATAAACTATTCTCCCTCTCATGAATCGAATATTATCATAAACCTCCATACACCACGCTGTACTATTTTTCTAAAAACTACTATAAAATATGCTTCTATAAAATATAATTGTTCGTTCCCAAACTGTTTGTGTTCTAACATTTTAATTCCAGAATCAACCATTGTCAACCCAAACATTTTTTATTTAATACTTTTTTAAGGAGCAAAAAATCCCCCACCACATCACAAAAGGCAGCGGAACACACCACTGCCTCTCACAAAAAAATATACACATTTACCTAATCTCTTTTCTCAGGTTCTTACAACCCTTCTCAGCCTAAACATTTAGAACCTCTTAGGTTGCGTTTTTGGCAACCTTTCTCAGCCTAAACATTTAGAACCTCTTAGGTTGCGTCTTTGGCAACCTTAGAGGTTCTTAATGTTTTCTATACCCCAGAGTACGCCGCAAATCCTGCATCAATCGGCAAAACTACTCCAGTGATTGCACTGGCTGCCTTATCATCACACAAGAAAAATACGCCGCCTAAAAGCTCTTCACTATCTACAAAACGCCCAGTCGGTGTTCCTGCTAAAATCTTTTTAGAACGCGCGGTCGGTGTCCCATCCTCATTGAACAACAATGCGCGATTCTGGTTAGATACCAAAAATCCTGGCGCAATGGCATTACAACGAATACCAGTGCCTGCAAAATGTGTTGCCAGCCACTGCGTAAAGTTTGAAACTGCCGCCTTCGCTCCAGAATACGCCGGAATCTTTGTCAGCGGAATATATGCATTCATAGAAGAAACATTGAGAATACAGCCTGATTTTCTCTCTACCATATCCTTTGCAAACACCTGTGTAGGAAGCAATGTTCCCTGGAAATTGAGTTTAAACACAAAATCCACTCCGCCAGCATCCAAATCAAAAAATGTCTTCTGTCCCTCTACAGCTTCGTGCTGGTATTCATTGTCTGTCGTTGCGCGCGGATTGTTACCACCTGCTCCATTTACTAAAATATCACAAGGTCCTAGATCTGCAAGCACTTGCTCATGAACCTGTGCCAAAGCCTCAGGTTCCAATACATTCGCCTTATATCCTTCACAAATAAAACCTTCTGCCTTACAAGAAGCAGCTAATTCTTTGACTGCATCTTCATTGAGATCCAATGCTGCTACTTTCGCACCTGCCTGTGCAAACGCTTTTGCCATTGTACCACACAACACACCACCTGCACCAGTCACTACTACTACTTTTCCAGTAAAATCTATCTTTAATGGCAACTCCATCATACTCTTCCTCATTTCTACGCTGCTTTTAGCTTTTCGCAAGTTTGCGGTTGCAGCGCAGACACAAACTTGCGAACTATCCTTTTTATCTTTTATTTTTCAATTTTTGCCTAACCCAATTTTATAGATGGCCGTAAATAACCTAAACCGTTCCATTAGTTCGGTCAAGCATATCCCAACAGCCCCACATATACATAATACCTAGCGCTCTGTCATACAATCCATAGCCAGGACGGCATTGCTCACCCCAAATGTGGCGTCCATGATCTGGACGGACATATCCCTTATATCCACAATCATGATAGGCACGCATAATTTCTAGAATCCCTACATCACCATCACAATCACGATGAGAAGCCTCTGTAAAATCTCCATTCTCAAAATGCTTTACATTTCGTATATGGGCAAAGGCAATCCGATCACAATAGGTCCGAATAATATCTGGTACATTATTATTCGGATTTGCGCCCAAAGATCCTGAACACAGACACAGACAATTATACTCATCATCCACCATAGACAGGAATTTTCCAATCGATTCCTTATCCACTAAAAGACGCGGAATTCCAAAGATATCCCATGGCGGATCATCCTGATGAATCGCCATCTTGATACCTGTCTCATGACAAGTAGGCATAATTGCCTCCAGAAAATATTTTAGATTCTCCCAGAGTTTTTCCTTTGTCACTGGACGATACGCCTCAAACAACTCGTCTAATTTTGCCATGCGCTCTGGTTCCCAACCTGGAAATGTCATTCCATGAAGATTCTCTAAAATATAGTTTGCCATCTCTTTGTAATCCTGCTGAATCTTTGCTTTTTCATAATATAAAGCCGTAGAACCATCTTCCATCGGATGAAAAAGATCTGTTCGTGTCCAGTCAAAAATAGGCATAAAATTGTACGTTACTACTTTTACTCCAAACTTAGAAAGATTGCGCAGTGTCTGCTTGTAATTCTCAATATACTGGTCGCGAGACGGCAATCCGATTTTAATATCGTCGTGAACATTTACGCTCTCCACAACATCCATGTTAAAACCGTGATCCTCAATTTGGTGACGCATTTTCTCAATCTCTTCTACTTCCCAGACCTCACCTGCAGGCTTATCGTGCAATGCCCAGACAAGGCCACTCACTCCAGGTATTTGTTTAATTTGTTCCTGTGTAATGCTGTCATTGCCCTCGCCATACCAGCGAAATGTCATCTGCATAAAAAATCCCTCCTTGTTATCAAAATAATAAAATTTACTTTTATAGAACTTTATTCCGCTTTGTCTTATAAATGTGTGTCAAAGATACCACAAAAAGAATCTACTGGATCGTTGCCTGTAAAAGCCTCCTCACCTGTCATAAGCTTTGTAATCAGAGCATCTAGTGTGGACTCATTACTGTCATACGTATTGATATATGTCCGTGCCTGTGGAATATCTGCCAACACAAATGGATGCTGTACACCAATGACCACTACCGGAAGTTCAAACACATACCACGGAATTTCTCCTCCACCCTTTGTCATGCCAAATGCAGGGCGTGCAACAGGCTGAAATCCTCCTGCAATATCCACTAAAGTAATGATTAAATCCTGATTTTCACGGAACTCTTTGATAGGTGTTTTTCCCGCAAAATACATGTTGATATCTGGCTTTTCTCCTGCCTGTATCTGTTTTTGCATCTTCTCAATAGGACTTTCGTAAATAAACGCGTCAAACCCCTTCGCTATCAATTTTTCTTTGAGTATTTCTGCTGAAGACTTTTTGTTACCAAAAAGTGAAACCAAACCAGGCGCCGACAAACCTTTTACATACACAATCATAATACGCTTATAACGCTCTGGTGTAATAGGGAACACCTCTTTGTCCTTATACTTTACTAGTGTGATCGCCTTGTCCGAAATTTCTTTTTGCATTGCAACATGTGCTTCGCATCCCACAATCTCATGTACCTTCTCACGTGGTGGCATAAGATGTGTCTTGTCCTTTTTGTGCAATCCCATATGCGCCTTAAGTGCCAAAATGCGGTGAAGCGCTTCATCTAGACGTTCTTCTGTAATACGTCCATCCAAATAACCTTGCTTCATGCTAGCAAAGTCTTCATCCATCTCATTAAAGAACAAAAACATATCAACACCTGCGGCAATTGCAGCAGGAAGCACATCGCTGCGTTTCATACGACAGGTCAATCCCACCATATGAGAAGCATCTGTCAGCACCATACCATTAAAGCCAAGTTTCCCGCGAAGTAATCCTTGAATCAGCTCTGGAGACAATGTTGCAGGCATCATTTCATCGTCTGTGATATCAGGATTAAAATGACGTGCATAGGCAGGTTGCATAATATGTCCCGCCATAATAGCCTCTAATCCATTGTCAATCAAGGTCTTATAAACCATGCCAAATGTCTCGTCCCATTCCTTGCAGCTCATATCATTCACACTGTTTGCGACATGCTGATCGCGAAAATCCAATCCATCACCTGGAAAATGCTTTGCTGCACAGCAAAATCCTGGATTTTCATGCGCGCCATCCATATATGCCTTCGCCATTTTAGCCACTCGATCAGGATCATTTCCATAAGTGCGCAATCCAATCACTGGATTCTCCCAATTATACAGAATATCGCTGACTGGCGCAAAAGATAAGTTACACCCTATTGCCGCAGCTTCCTTATTGGACATATATCCTAATTGATAGGCGTAATCCACATTTCCAGTCGCCCCGATCTTGGTCTGGCTTCCAATCAATGTTCCGTCTGTGCAAGCACCATTTCCGCCATTTTCTGTATTGCAAGCGATAATCAAAGGGATTTTACTATTTTGTTGTAAAATACGATTCTGCTCATAAATCTCATCTGCTGTTCCTGGATTATAGCGAATACCACCAATATGATACTCATTTACTGTCATCTTTAAATATTCCTCGGTGCGCGCAGAACCCATATTAAAAAATAACTGACCGATTTTTTCATCTAGATTCATCCCTGCTATTGTATCTTCCACCCATTTGCAATCCTCATCTGACAAATAAAATGGTCTTGCTTTCATATCTACCATGTTGATAGTCCTCCTTTCCTTGATCTGTCACAATTTTTATATACTTTTTATTTAGCAAGTCTAAGGCGCCTATCCTTAGCGCCTTAGATTGATCTTGCTCTTCTTTATGTGCTTCCCAAATTATGAAGAAACTGTTGTGTTTTCTCCTGTTGATATCCATCTGCATAGGTTCCTGAAAGAAATTTTGGCAACCCTTCTGCAACAAATTCTTCCCAACTTTGAGTTTCATGTCGCACTAAAATTGGATAATAGTACACTCCATTTTTTTTGGCTGCCTCCATATCTCCTGGCGCATCTCCGCACATCAGTACATGATCTGGCGCATATCCACGCTTCATCAATTCCTGAATACAAAATGCTTTGCTTCCAGAATCTTGTGCCAACACTACATCCGTATACTCTAACAGTCCATAAAAATCCCATTCATCCAGCACTGCACTCAGATTTGCACTGGATACAATGGCAATATCCGCATCGCGATGTGCGCGTTTTAATGCTTCCATCACTCCTGAAAAAGGACGTTTATCCTCTTCTGGAAGCCGGTCTATCGACTGGTTGACTGCACTGCTCCATGCTAGGGCCTTACGCAGACAAATACTGTCCTTTTTGGCGATTTCACGCTCAAGCGCAGCATTGGACAATTCTGGTGTATCCTTTACCCACTTCTCCAAAATATCGAGTTCTTCAATTTCACAGTATTTTTCACGTATTTCACCGAGTGCTTTTACCAATCCTTTGAAGCGATTAATTCCACGCGTCATTGTATACAGATTGATTTCATTCCAACGTTCCAGTATTGCATCGCGCCACTCTTCCAATCCCCACTCTGCTACCATACAGGGCCCAAAGCAACGAATATGCTTAATATCCATTGTGTCCATCGCACAACCATCACTGTCAACACAAACCAAAAAATCACTTCGTTTTGTGTACGTTAAAAACTTATCTGCCATCGCCTACTCCTTACCTATTGTACATAGTATATCATTTGCTACGCCGGCGTGCAAGCTCTGCAACGTTTGCTTCTACACGTTTTTTATTCAATGGATAAATCAAAATCAAAAATACAGCAACCAACCCAAAACCAACGATAGGTGCTATACAAGATAGTTTAAAAATTCTCTCAGTAACTTCAGGCTCGAACGCTGTTGCCTGAGAATATCCTATCATAGTCAGTAATGAACCTGTCAGTCCTGCTGAAAGTGCCTGCCCAAGCTTTCGCGCAAAAGAATAGACAGAATAAATTGTACCATCCTCACGAACCCCATTTTTTACTTCTGCGTCATCAATGACATCAGTAATCATCGCCCAAATGACTGTATTAAAGAACCCTAACCCTACATACGCTAATGTAAAAAATCCAACATATACAAATGGATTAGCTGGGTGCACGATCAGACAAACTAAAAATATGATGGCCGCCCCTAGACAGGAAGCAACAGACAGTTCTTTCTTTCCAAATTTTGTGGATAACTTTACGGCTAAAGGTGCACAAATCAACAGTGCTGCCAAACTTCCTGTCAAAGAAGATACAGACTGTGCTGTCGCATTTCCATAATAGTTTGGAAATACATATCCAGCCATTCCCTGCATAGTCAACATTGCTAATAAAAGTGCGATCGCTGCTGCTATAATACCAAGTAAAGCACGGTTGGTAACAAGACTCTTTAACAGATTTCCAATATTTAACTTCTGATTGTTTGCTGGCACTTCTACGCGCTCTCGAACCAGATTAAAACAAATCAAATAGCATATAATTGCCAAAACGCTGAATATACCTGCGATAATAGTCATACGTGTTCCAGACAACACAGTATTTCCCTCGGTTGTTACTACATAGGCAAACATAGGTGTTCCTACACCAATTACAAGGCCTGCAAGTGTACCACCAATTGTTCTCCATGTAGACAACTCTGCGCGATGTTTTGGATCAGGAGAAACTGCAGAAGCCATAGAACCATATGGAATATTGATTGATGTATAGAAAATAGATCCCCACAATATGTAGGTAATTACCATCCAGACTACTTTGAATCCATATGCCATATTGGCAAATCCTGACTGATAAATCAAAAAGGACGCAATCGCCACAGGTCCACACATACGTTTGATCCACGGTTTGAACTTTCCATCCTTTGTCGGCTTAGATCGATCTACAATCTGTCCCATTGTTACATCCGTAATCGCATCAATAAAACGAGCTGCCATCATTAACAAGCCTACAACAGCCGCCTCGATTCCCATAACATCCGTATAGAATTTTAACATAAAACTAGACGACAAAATGAATGTAAAATCATTACCGAAATCACCAAACATATATCCTAATTTGTCTTTCATTCCAAACGGAACAGTTGCATTTGATTTACTTGCCATAAAAACCCCCCATTCTTGCTTATCCTGCAAATTCAATGTGTAACATAATTTGTTTGGCTATTAGCCCCATGCCTATTCACATAAGCATAGGGCTATTTTTAAAACCACTCTTATTATTTGTGTATTTTATCAATTTTAATCAATTGTGCATTCAAACTCTCTGCAAATCCATCTGGCATCATGTTTCCAGCCATCTTTACCATACCTTCTGGTGCCATCGCCTTCATCATATCCCACATACCAACACCTGGTCTGACATCCATATTGGTTGCTAGCTTGATCGCTTTTGCCACAATATCCATCGCTTCTGGACACTCTGCAATCTCTTCCATCTTGCATCGAATACTATATTTACCTTCTGGGAACTCCATCGGTGCCTTCAAGTCTAGATCCCCTACCAGTTTAAACCAGTTTGCAACACCTTCTGCACGCTCATTGACTTCTGGCAAAACATAAATATCTGGCTCTTTGTCAACTTTTTCTAGCGTCATGCTGTCCTTGCACGCTCCTGCCACAGCTAGCAAAATATTGAATCCTTCTTTTAAAGCCACTTCAAAGACGAACACTTTGTTGGCTGTTTGCACTGCATTCAATTCTCCATTGACAAACAAAGAAACAGTCGGCTGGTTAGAGTACACGCGAATCTGGGTGGTTTCACCTGCACGCTGTGCATAGCGCTTGCCACACAAATGCACCATTGGCTCTTTATTCCAATATGCCTTGTAAATATAATAGCTATCCTTTTTAGTATTGCGATCGATCGTAACCAATCCTTTATTGTTACGTCCTGCCACACCGCCTTCATTTCTCGCAGCACAACCAAAATCAAACATATTCCATACATGACTTGACCACAGCCACGGCCGCTCATCAAGCACCTTTGCCATATGTTCATGATACAGTGCTTGGTACTCCTCACTGTAATCCTTGCATGCTGGGTTCGGTCCATGATACGTGATAATGCCTTCACAGCCATACTCAGAAACACCAAGACAAATTTCAGGATGCGCCTTGTGGAAATTATCCAGCCATGGCCCATTGTCTTCCATCTTTCCTCCGTACCAGCCAAAGTAATGATTATAGCTCTCCACATCTGTGATATTGTGAACAGGGCTGTCAATTGGGGTCATAGAAACATGGGCGATTGTCGTCAAACGCGTTGGATCTAACTCTTTGCACAATGCATTTAATTCTTTATGATTCTCCACCAACTGCTCAGAAATACCACCGATCAAAATCTCATTGGACACACCCCAGAAACAAATGCTGGAATGATTATAATTCTGCAAAATCAGCTCTTTCATCTGCGTGATGCAATTTTGATGTGCTGCGGGGTCCTGATTCATAACGCTGATAAATGGAATCTCTGCCCATACAATAAATCCTAACTCATCACATGCATCATAGAAATCTTGAGAATGTTGATAATGTGCCAAACGAATTGTATTAGCACCTAACTCTTTGATAATTCTTGCATCTTGATAGTGATCCTCTCTAGTGAGTGCATTGCCTTTATAAAGCATATCTTGATGACGGCTGACACCGCGCAGTGGCGTTGGAACCCCATTCAAAATAAAACCTTTATCTGGATCACAAGAGAAACTTCTGACACCGACGCGCGCACAAACAGTATCATATGCTTCATTGCGTCTTTGTAATGTCGCAGTCACTGTATACAAATATGGATTATCACAATCCCACAAAACCACATCTGGCACATAAAGTTTCACGCCTGTACTGTTTGCAGGGCGAACACAATATCCTACTTCTTTTCCTTGTGCATCACAAACTTGATAGAATACAGTGAAATTATCATCTGCATCAACTACCCATGATTCTAGCTCAAACACAGCACCGCCACACTGCTTGGGTTCTGCTGTAACTTTCAATCCATTGCTTCCCCAATAATTCAACTCAAAATGTGCATCTGGTACACTAATTAGATTGACACCGCGATAAAGACCACCATAGAAGGTAAAATCTGCGGACTGTGGATATACGCTACTCTTGTTTTCATTGCTACATGCGATTACTAAAAGATTATCTTTCTCCTTGCACACATCTGTGATATCTGCACGAAATGTTGAGTATCCTCCCTCATGATAGCAAACTTCCTTGCCGTTGACATACACAGTCGCCTGCTGACCCGCCGCTGGAATATCCACAAAAATGCGTCCACCTGCTAGAGGCTGGTCAGGTTTCTCAAATGTCCGTGCATACCAATAGCAGCCACGGTCATAATTTCCATTTCCATCATGCCCATCCACCGCATTCCATGTGTGTGGCAGATCCACTAGCGTCCAGTCTGTTGGAAGTGTGTCTGGCAGTCCCACATTTTTTTGAATAAACCTCCAGCCTTTGTTGAGATTGATAATAGTTCTCACGTAAAAGTCCTCCTTTCTTTCTGAGGGCAATCTGATGCGTTTAGACACAATAATAACCAATATATTGTGCAATTGCCCAGTTGCTTATGCGTTAAGTTTTATACTTTTCTGTGCATTTTTATATATTTTTTGTTAATTCTGTATAACTCTTATCGTATTTTTCTTTTTTACTTTTGGCGAGATACGATTTTTTGTATTTTTTGTATTATTTTTATATTGCGTTGCTTTTAGATAAAAAATGTGCAAAAATAAATAAAAATTATTTAACTTTTTTATAGACTTCTTGGA
>CAJUHQ010000059.1 GCA_910586095.1 uncultured Lachnospiraceae bacterium
GCTTATTCAAGTGCGCCAATTTATGGTTTTCCTCTACTTTCTTTCACACTAATGCCCACCCCACAAAACAAAAGCCTATCTCCCGAAAGCAGTTCTACTTTCACCTTCCCCCACCTCTTCCTACATACTTTCCACACAGAAAGATATCCTTCAATTGATGAAATTCTTCTTTTTTACTTCGTGAAATCTTAAAAATGAATTCTAATTCTTCCAACTGTAATGTGTCATTTCCACAACACTGTAAATAATTCATATTGATTAAATAACTGTCATGTGGCCAGCCAAATCCGTATTTTTTTAATTGTTCATATGTCACATACAGTTTTTCATGTAGACGAATATCTGGATTTATCCCATCCCAATCCTTTGGAATACCATACAATCGATATGCTCTTTTTGAAAGGTGGATTCTTGTATATTTTCTATATTTATCAATATAAAGAATATGAGATGGATTAATCGCAAGTTTTCTATTGTCCATTGTAGCCAGAAGCGTAGGAATTTTTCCAATCCGAATCATCTCATCTAATGCCTCTTCAACATAAAGTTGCATCTGTATCTCTGACATGTTCTTTTTAATATAGCGAAATGGTTGAACCTCCATTGTATAGGGAGATGGCTCTGCATATCCTGTATAAAATACCAGCACTAAGCTTGCGTCAATCTCACGAATTTTCTTTGCAATTTCATTGCCATCCATCCCTTCCATCTGTACATCTAGAAAAACTAGTACAAAAACGATATCCTTCATCGCCTCCAACAATTCCTGACCTGAAGAAAACTCATGAACTTGCACATTTCCACTAAGCATTTCACTTCTCTCAATATGTGTTATCAGTCGCCTGCGATCCGCACAATTATCATCACAAATAGCAATTTTCAATATAATCCCCTCCGTAATTTTATTGTACTTGTAGAATATTCTCATGACTCCTTTTATGGCATATGTTATGCCATACACACCACATAGCTTAGGCACAAGAAAACTCTTATCGTACTCTATCTCTGTCGTATATTTATATAGTGTCTAAAATTTTTTACTGTTCCCTGCAAAATTTATACATTTTCCCCTATTGTGATAAAATTTTGCTTGATTCCACTATACTTTCTCATGATTCAAAAAATATACTATTTTGCTTATTTTATTAATATATAATATAAATCTATCGCTTTAACTTTACTGTAAAATAATCCATTGTGTCAATACTAATTCTTAAACCAGTTATACTACAAGATGTTGATCTACTTTGTTTATATGTCCTTTTTACCACTTGCTATACTCTTCCCTGTTTACCAAAAAAACAGGATTCCATTTCCGGAATCCTGTTTTTTCTTTGTTATATGTTCTATCTATGACAGTTTATCCACTTTTCTGTCATATGTTAAAATTCCATTGACTTCCTCTTCTATATCTGTCATCTGTGTATAAACTGCTGCACACAATCCTTCTTTTTCCAGACTGTTTACTTTTTGCTTGAGTCTTTGATATGCCTTGTGAAAGTCTTCTTTATTTGTACGATTCCCATATCCAAATATTTTGTCTGAATACATATGGTCTTTTATAGGAAATGTAATTCCTCCATACTCTGAAATAACATAAGGTTTATCACTGCGTTTAACCTCAAGATCAAAGAAATAGATGTGCTCACTTTTCAGATCACCTGCATCTTGGTCAAACCATCCACTGTGTGCATCAATCCAGCGTGTACTATCTACTGCACGAACCATCTCTGTGTTTTTGGCTGCGTCAAACTGTCCCCATCCTTCATTAAACAAAACCCATGTACAGATAGACGTACAATTATAAAGTTGTTGTATGGTCTCCACACATTCCTTTTTCCATTCCTGCCTACCTTTTCCATTTTCTCTCGATGTATAGCTATAGTGATTATCCTTGATACGCTTAAGGGGAGCAACTGCTGTAGGAATATAACAGGTTTTTAACAGATTATAAGAACCTCCACCATTAATCATATCCTGCCATACTAACATTCCTAATTTATCACAGTGATAATACCAGCGCATTGGCTCGATTTTGCAATGTTTGCGTATCATAGTAAATCCTTTTGATTTGGCCGTCCAAATATCATTGAGCATAGCTTTGTCACTCACTGGTGTGAGCAAACTTTCTGGGTAATACCCTTGATCCAAAATACCATTTTGAAAAAAAGGTTTATGATTCAAACACAGTCTAGGGATGCCCTCGCTGTCATTTTCTACAGAAAAATGCCGCATACCAAAATAACTCTCCACCAAATCTTCGCCATATACTACTCTCACCTCATATAGAAATGGTGAATCTGGAGACCAACTTCTCTTGTTGGGTAGTTCTAGATCTACGGTTGCTGGCTCGTTGTCTACTATGCCCCGACTCTCTGCAGCAATAGAATATTCCTCATATACAAGAACCTTGTATGATATAGGGGCGGTTGTTTGTGTACCCGCTGGCAACACCTCTATACGAACCTTGTTACTATCATAGTCTGGCGTGATGCGAAGTGCTTTGATATACGTATCTGCAACCCACTCATACCACACTGTTTGCCATATTCCACTCTGTGCTGTATAGAACATACCGCTATTTTTAAGCATCTGCTTGCCTCTACCATGGTAGGAGGTATCTGTCTGATCTTGCACACACACCTGAATCTTATTGCGCCCTACCTCGACCTGCTTTGTGATATCTATTGTAAACGCCTGATATCCACCTGTATGAAGTCCTACAGGTGCACCATTTACATAGACTTTGCATCGCTCGTCACAGGCCCCAAACTGAAGCAACAACCGCTTATTCTTTGGAATTCTATCTATGTAAAAATTCCGCTCATACCACAAATATTCATCTGGTTGCAGTTGCCGTTCCACCCCTGATAATTTTGTTTCTGGTGAAAATGGCACGCGAATCTGTCCATCCCAAATCACAGGCATACTATCATCTCTTGTAATGGCATATTTCCACATTCCATTCAAAATAGTATAATTTTTTCTAACCATCTGTGGTCTTGGATACTCTGTCAAAACTACTTCTGTCTGCTCGGCTAGAATTTGTTCTCCCCACACGGTTGTCAATCGATTCTGCCCACAATCACTCTTTTCTATTCCAAAAAGCTTATCTAACTGAATCGCTCCTATCATTTCTTTTATTCCCATACCCTATCAACTCCAATCGGATGGTCAAAAACATTGTATCACAATCGTCGTATGCCATATCTTTTTAATGATTTGTATTGGTTGAGCAACCATTATTTTAACATACTTGAATTATTTACAATAGATGTATTGTACAAAAACAAAATATCTGCATCCTCAAAATCCACATAATTTCCTATTAGTTTTGTATTGATATATCGAAGATCAATCAATGTAATCTCTCTGTACGCAGTAAGCAACAATGGTGCTAAGCTACTTGTGTATGAATCACGAAAAATAATGAGCCGTTTATCTGTGGCAGACGCTGGACTCTGAATAATTTGTAAGGAAGCGGCACCGCCAAGAAACACATCATATTTATCAAAATTCAGTTCTCCCTCTAATTTATCCAAACGATAAACAGGTCCTAATACTGCCCTTTCATCATATGGCATAATAACTGCGCCCTTCTCCATATTCTCTTCCATATTCCATACATAAGCAGTATCTGTCACATGATTTGTCAGATAGACAATCGTGTCTGGTTCCATAGGAAGTGCTGCCTGACCATAATACACTCCATAAAAATCTGAAATTTCATGTCTGCTATACGTTTTTTCATCCAGTTGTATTCCAAATGCCTTCTCAATCTGCTCTGCCGTATCTAGAATTTGCTCCTGTCTCCAGTGTGTATCAGTATGATAATATTTTTCTATAGTAAGTCCTTGTATCAGATCAATATACTCAAAATCCTCTTTTTGAGCAGAATTGTTGAGTTCCTGATGCAATACTTCTATCATTTGTGTGTATTCTATCGAAGGATACCCATTTGCCTGTGCCAAAAAATAGTTTTTGTCTGGCACAATCGCATAGCATGTACGCGCTTGTGGAAAATATTGTTCCTTGATCTGTTGCATTTTATTGGCTAAACGTTTTACAGAGGCTTCATTCAGTGGATATTCCAGCTTAGATGCTTGTCCTTGTACCACATAGATTCCATTATTTTCTTTTTGTCCAAGCACATTATATGCAAAATATGCCTTGATACGCCGAAGACCATCACGAACTGGAAACTGATCTAGCAAATATTTCTCAAGATCTTCCATAAACGATTCATTAAATAATGTGGTAGTCGTAAGCTCAGGTTGTTTTGTAAGGCGCCTTCTCTCGGATTGTGACACTTCCTTTTCGGGAGCAATCATTAATACAGCCGCAACTCCTACAATACACCCCATAAAACTATAAACTGTAATGCGCTGTCTCCATCTATTCTCTCTCATTTCGTGCACTACCTCCTGCTTAAACAAGTTTAAAACCTGAAATATAAAAATGGATTAAACGAACCATCAATCAAATACGCTGTACACAAAACCAAAAGCCCAATCACACAAACAGGTTGCACAACACAAATTATTATATCACCCACTTTAGATTTTTCCAATCGCTGCCCAATTGCAGTCCACAGCCATGTTAAAGCAGGCAAAGAACCTATAAGTCCTACACACAAAATTCCGATTCGATTTCTCAACAAATACACACACACTGCCATATCAGACGAACGCATTGTCTCTGTTATATGTTTTCCTTGTCCCACTAGACTTTGTATATCTGCCCACGCCTCTTGTAGCTGCCCATTGTGAAATACTAAAAAACTTATAATAATGACACATGCCACATAACAATGCTTTACTGTTTTCCACATAAAGCGTATAAATTTATTATCCTGTAAATTATTGGTAGATTGTACTTTTTTCCAAAGTTTCCCTAGACCCTTCTCAAACACCAAAAGTCCTGCAAATAATAATCCCCACACAATAAAGTTCCAACCTGCACCATGCCATAACCCTGTAAAGAGCCATACTACCAAAATATTGAATATCCATCGCGTCATCCGAACTCGATTGCCACCCATTGGTATATACACATAATCTCGAAACCAAGATCCTAATGTTATGTGCCATCTGCGCCAAAACTCACTGACACTCTCCGATATAAACGGATAACGAAAGTTCTCTGGAAATTCAAACCCAAACATTCCCCCTAATCCAATCGCCATGTCGGAATAACCTGAAAAATCAAAATATATCTGAAGTGCCACTGCGATAGCATAAGCCCATGACAATGCCACTGTCCTATGATCTAGAGCCGCTACTTCTATCACAAACTCACCAACTACATTTGCAATCAATACTTTTTTACCAAGTCCCACCACAAACCGCACAATCCCTTTTTCCAACCGAGAATATACTTCATGACAATGTACTTTTTGTGTCAATGTCTGTGCGATCTCACTGTATCGCACAATAGGCCCCGCCACTAACTGTGGAAACAATGTGACATAGGCTGCAAATGTAATCAAATTTTTTTGTCTGTCTACCCTTTTGTGATATACATCGACACAATAACTAACAATCTGAAACGTATAAAAGGAAATGCCAATCGGAAGTGGCAATGCTTTTGGTTGCATCCTAAATAAGTTTTCCATAAAGAAAACATAATATTTAAAATAGAACAATGCAGCAAATGGCAAAAAAACAGACAGAATATAAAATACCCTGCCTGCTTTGCTGTCTCGAAACCGTTCCACACCCCCTGTAAGTACAAAGGCAGCTACAATCTGCGCAAGCATAAGAAGCACGTACACAGGTTCTCCCCATGCATAGAATAAAACGGACACACTAAAAAGCACAAAATTCTTACCTTTTGTTGGGACTATAAAGTACAAAAAAAGTACAAATGGCAAGAAAAAATATAAAAATACAATGCTCGAAAAAAGCATGATAGCCTCTCCTACTCTGCCAAATTTACCAGCTTATTTAGATCGGATTTATTTTTTCAGACGCCTCTGATGTATTCATCTCTCTGCTCTTTGCAGCCGCCACAGCCTTATTCATTACTTCATCTACTGTGTCCTGCGCACCCATCACAAAAAATATATCCTTTCCCACAATCACACTACTCTGCTTCTCGGCTGTGACGCATATCCATTTTGCTGGATCAATATTGTCCATCAATTGCTGTCTTATTTGCTCCGCGTCTGCTTCGTCCGCTGTTCTAATATACACCGCACTGTACGCTACAGAACTCATCATAGACTCTGAGAGGTAGATCCCTGCAATGCCTGTCATATCTGTCAGTCCTGTATGATATTGTACTGTCTGTGTATCATTCAAATCTAACTCTGTTGTCTGCACTTCCCAGGGGAGCAGATCTTCTGCCACTCCCCCATATACTTCTTCAAAAAAAGCAGATACATCCTCTGCACTATCTAAATGTACCATTCCTGCAGGATCTGCCACATTCTCTGTCTGAACCTCATCTGAGTTTCTATCACCGCTATTCGCGCAGCCTGCAAGCAGACATACCGAACATATTGCAGCCATTGTTGCAACCCCGATTTTACCGAAAACAGTCTTTTTTCTCATAAAACTATTCCTCTCTTTCCCATAAATCAATCTGCTATTCAGACCATTTTTATTATTCCCTACAATCTGAATACTATACCTTAACTAAAACTCGGTTATACTAATACCATATCCTTACAATCCTAGCATAACTTTTTATTACATTTACCACTCAACCGAAATGTAGCCGTTCTTAGACTGCGTCCTTTTACAATTATAGAACAAATTTTCGATTATAATTACTACATTGATTACTTAACCGAAATTTAATCATTCTTAGGCTGTGCCCTTTATAGTCTTAAAACTATTAAGTTCCGGTTTAGCGGAACTATTAAGTTCCGGTTTAGCGCCTTCTCCTATCCAATTTATTGGAGATAAACATGCCAATTGTCTGAAATATCTGTACCAATACAATCAGCAAAAGTACTGTCACAATCATAATGTCAGCTTGATATCTATGATACCCATAGCGAATTGCAATATCGCCAAGACCTCCGCCGCCCACGGTTCCAGCCATAGCCGAATATCCCAATATAGTGCCAATCGCAATGGTTGCCCCCACCAAAATAGATGTGCGTGCCTCGACTAAAAGAACGCGAAAAATAATCGTAAATGTTCCTGCCCCCATAGACTGTGCCGCCTCGACTACTCCACTATCCACCTCCTTTAAGGAAGATTCAATCATGCGCCCAATAAATGGCGTTGCCGCCACCACCAGAGGTACAATCGTCGCTGTAGAACCATAACTTTTCCCTACAATAGTTCGCGTAAATGGAATCAACACGATCAGCAAAATCAAAAATGGCACACTTCGTATAATATTTGACACAAAATCGAGAATCTTATACACGACTATATTGGGTTTTATCCCACTTTTGTCTGTCACAGCTAGTGCCACACCAAGCGGCAATCCAAATACATACCCCATAAAGGTTGACATTAATGTCATATATAATGTCTCTCCAATACCAGCGATAATCATGTCGATTACTGCCTTATCCCACATAGCCTGACACCTCCTCCACTGCCAGATTTCGCTCCTTCAAATAATTTATCATATCGTCTGCAAGTTTTTCGTCCTCAGGAAGTCCTAATATCATTTCCCCACGTGCAATACCACTCACATTTTTGGTGTCGGCTTTCAATATGTTCACGGGCATCCCAAATTTTAGAACCATATTGGCAATGACTGGCTCAAAAGATGAATTTTCTGAGAATACAATTCTGACACAGTTTTGTGTCTCCAAAGTTTCCACAAGTTCACGGTTTTCGCCCGTATTTCTAAGAACCAATTCTCTAGCTGCATCCGATTTGGGATGACTAAATACATCAATCACTGCTCCATGTTCAACAAGTTTTCCATCTCCAATAATACCAACACGATTGCAGATCTCACGAACAACTGCCATCTCGTGTGTGATAATCACAATTGTGATGCCATAACGCTCATTGATTTCTTTTAAAAGTGCCAAAATGGATTTTGTAGTTTGTGGATCGAGTGCACTAGTTGCCTCGTCACACAACAGAATCTTGGGATTGGTCGCGAGCGCTCTAGCTATAGCTACTCGTTGCTTTTGCCCTCCAGAAAGCTGTATAGGATAGGCATTTGCCTTTTGTGTCAATCCCACAATCTCCAACAACTCCTCGGCCCTCTTTTTCGCAGCTTGCTTGTTTACTCCTGAAATCTTTAACGGAAAACAAATATTATCTATCACACTCTTTTGCATCAACAGATTGAAATGTTGAAAAATCATTCCAATCCCCCTGCGCTCTAGGCGCAACTCCTTTTGAGAAAGTTGTGACAGATCCTTTCCATCTACTGTGACAGTTCCTGATGTTGGGCGTTCCAAAAAATTCAAACATCGAACAAGCGTACTTTTTCCAGCACCACTCATTCCAATAATACCAAATATATCTCCCTTTTCTATTGTGAGACTTACATCTTTCAATGCCTCTACTGTTCCATCTTTTGTCTGGTATGTCTTTGATATATTCTCTAGTGTTATCATTCTGTTTTCTATCCCCTTTCAGTGCTCGCCTGCTGCGTCTGTCATTAACAACGGGTCCATAAACCGTTCGCAATAGCGCTCTGCACTCTCCCATATGACTACATCTGGATCATATTCTTCATACATACTATACTGAAAAGCATCTGGATACTCCCAGTACACTTTTTTATAGTATCCTTTGCACACCACTGACAAATAACCGCCAAAAGAATCTCCCACAAACAAAAGAGTCTGGTCGTGATATTGTTTTGGATCTGCTGTTTCCTTCTCAAACGTATAATTTTCATCTGTATATTGACCAGTGAGACCTGCAATAGCTACCAAATCCCCTTTATGACTTGTTTCAGACTTAGTAAACTCCACTGAATCAATCTCTGCATAGGTACCATATGCCTCCTGAAAAAGTGCCTGCATATTTACAAATGCTCCAGCTTGAGTACTGTGTGTATCTGTATAGTAATAAAGTAATGCCTTATCCTTGTTAGCAAGTAGTGCTTCTTTAGGATATACAAACACCAAATCTGTGTTGGCAGTGATATAAGCAGCAAGCTGTTCTCCGCGTGACACGGTATTTACACGTGCAATCGTGTCTGGCATATTTTCTTCATAGACAATTTCCTTATTGGGCACACACATTGCATAAAATTCTATTCCCTTGTCCGCCAAATGCTGTCTTGTTGCAGTTAGATTTGAAGCTATCGCAGCAAGTTCCTGGTCAGAAAAATGATTGATTCCCATGTAATCCCATATTGGATGTCCATCTAACTCTGTCTTATAAAAAAACATACCATTTTTTCCCATTAAAACCTGTGTGGACTCAATATAAGTTCCCCCCGTCAAAAGTGAAGTGAGTTTGGTGTTAAATGCGATTAACTCCTTTCGCCCAAACAATCTGTCAACAAAATGATTAATACTATTTTGTAGCTGAATAAACCATGTTTCTTTCTTATTTTTATCAGATTGTGTGTCCTTTGCAACTTCCGAACTACTCTCTGAAGGTTTAGTCTCATCCTCCACTTTCATGGTTCCATTGTTTTCGAGAATTTCTTTTTCCTCTTCTGTAAGTCCTTGCTCCTGCTGATACTGCGGCAAAAAACTTCTCACCATACTCACAATGGGTATCACAAGTATAAATGCCAAAAAGACTATTGTAATCCACTTATCTCTGTTTTTCATCGCTCCTCCTGTCTGAATGTCTCATGCACAGTCCATTCCTTCTAAAAATTAAAATAGATAAAAGGATTGTAGGCATTGTTGCTGATAAAAGACACACTAATCAACACACATAAGATTACACCTGCTGCATAAATAGTTTGCCATACCCTATTCTTTTTCAGCTTCTCATCAATCCACGGCACAATAGGAGCACAGCCAAGAAGGGCAAACACAAAATAAATCCAATTCTGCAAAATATATGCGCCTACAGCTTTATCCATAAGTCCCTTTGCGCCTATACCAAACATTGCTTTAATATACAAAAATGCATTGCCCATTCCTGTTGACCGAAAAATTACCCAGCCAATAATGACAAAAAACATAGTGTAAATATGTCCCCACCAATATTCCTTCTTGCTAAGTCCTGTCAACTTTTCAAATGTTAAGATCACAAAATACATCAATCCCCATGCAATAAAAGGCCAGTTTGCTCCATGCCACATTCCTGTGAGCAACCACACAACAAACAGATTACAGATATGTCGGGGCACAGACACTCTACTGCCTCCAAGTGGAAAATATACATAATCCCGAAACCATGTCTGCATAGAAATATGCCATCTTCTCCAAAACTCAGAAACCGTCTTAGAAATGTATGGATATCGAAAGTTCTCCTCAAAATGAAAACCAAACATCTGTCCTAGCCCAATTGCCATGTCAGAATATCCTGAAAAGTCAAAGAATATCTGAAATGTATACGCAATTGCGCCAAGCCAAGCCATACCAACTGACGCCTGAAACTCTCCATTGATAATCAGCCCAAACGAATTATCTGCTACCACAGCCATATTGTTAGCAATCAACACTTTTTTGCCAAGTCCAATACAAAAACGCGTTACTCCTGCGGAAAAATCTTTAAAGTTTTCAACGCGATGCTCTATCTGTTCCGCAATTGTCTCATAACGGACAATAGGCCCCGCGATTAACTGTGGAAATAAAGAGATATACAATCCAACTGACAACGGATTTCTCTGTACCTTACCACGTTTTCTATACACATCAATCACATAGGACATTGCTTGAAATGTAAAAAATGAAATCCCTATTGGAAGTGGTACAATGGGCACAGGAATGGCAGTGTGCAAGAAACGATTGATTTGTAACACTGTAAACTTACTATATTTATACCAGCCAAGCACACCAATATTCACTGCCACCATCAGCACAATGAATATCCGAACAATCACTCTTTTATCCCGATATCTGTCCACCAATATACCAAACAGCCAGTTAAACAAAATGCTTCCAATCATCAAATACACATAGACAGGCTCACCCCACGCATAGAAAAAGAGACTCGCTATCAATAAAAAGATATTTTTTAAACTTCTGGTCTTTCTCAAAAAAATGTAGTATATTGCCAATACCGTCGGCAAAAATACAAACAAAAAAACCTCACTTGGAAAAAGCATTTGAATCCTCCTATCGTTCTATGGTTCCCGTAAATACAGTAACCGCAGGACCTGTCATATATACAGTATTCTCCTTTGTATCCCACTCACATACAAGTGTTCCTCCCAAAAGTTTTACATGAACTTTGTTCTGGGTGAACCCATTGAGCATACATGCCACAGCTACAGCACAGCTTCCTGTACCGCACGCTAATGTTTCTCCTGTACCACGCTCCCAGACGCGCATCTCCACTGTATTTTGATCGAGTACTTTTACAAATTCTGTATTGACCCGCTCTGGAAACTTCTTATGACACTCAAAATGTGGGCCAATCTGTTCTATATCAAATGTTTTCATATCTTCCACATCATTGAGAAATACTACTGCATGCGGATTTCCCATAGAAACACAAGTCATTTTATAAATTTTTCCATTGACTTCAATCTCCTCATCAATCACCTGTTCGTTTTCAGAAACTACTGGTATATGCTCTGCTTTCAAAATAGGTGCTCCCATATTTACGCGAATGAGATCTACTTTGCCATCTTCCCCCAAAGTTACATCGAGATTTTTTACACTGCCATAACTTTCTATTGTGATGCTTGTCTTATCTGTCATCTGATTATCATACACATATTTGGCGACACAGCGTATTCCGTTTCCGCACATCTGAGATCGGCTCCCGTCCGCATTGTACATTTCCATCTCAAACTCAGCCACCTTGCCTGGATTGATAAAAATTACGCCGTCACTGCCAATGCCAAAATGCCGATCACTGAGTCGCTTTACTAGTTCTGGTTTTTCCTTCGCATCAATATGCTCCACAAAACCATTGATATAAATATAGTCATTCCCACATCCGTGCATCTTAGTAAATTTCATTTATCTTTCTCCTCCATTTTTCTCAGAGGCTCTTATCCTCCTGCCAATGCCAGTTGAATGTCTCCGCGTCCTCCTCTGTAATATCTTCTCCAATCTGCACCGAGATTAACTGCATATCCTGAAATGCGCGAATTCCGTGCTTTTGTCCTCTCTTAATAGAAATGGTATCACCACAGCTAAATTTTATCAGACATCCATCAATAACCAATTCTCCACTTCCATTTGCCACAGTAATTACTTCATCTTTATAGCGATGCACTTCATACTCCTGCGCACATCCTGCGTTGATTGTAATGTGTTTTGTAATCGATCTAGTTCCGTCTGAGTACTGGCTATAGTCATACACCTTGTATTCCCCCCAGCGTCGTTCTTCATACATAGGGCGATTGCTCAAATTCTCTACATAGGGCTTGATATAGGAACTTTTGTGCTTGTCCGACACTAAGATACCATCTTGGCCTGCCGCAATGACGAGATCCTTCGTTCCAAGTGCCACAACAGGAATAGAAAGTTCGTTGATGACATGTGTGTTTATGCAGTCTTCTCCCATAATAACATCGCCTATGCTTTCCTTTTCCATCTCTTCTGTCAATGTATTCCATGTACCAATATCCTTCCATGAACCATTGTATAACACAACTGCAAGAGAATCTGCCTGCTCAACTACTTCATAGTCAAAGCTATTTTTCTTAAGCTGTGCATAATTTTTTACCACATTCCAAAAATCTCTTTTCCCATTGCCAACCTGTTTCAAATGCTCGTCTGCAATCTGCATAAGATACCGTAAACGAAAAGCGAAAACGCCCCCATTCCACAGTGCTCCGGATTCGATCAAGTTCGCTGCTGTTGTGGCATCGGGCTTCTCTTTAAATCCCGTTACAATCCCTTGTTCTTTTTGTATGATATAGCCATATTTTTCAGATGGATAGGATGGTTTGATCCCCATAAGCACAATATCCGCACTTCCTTCCTGAACTTTCGCATCCATCTCTTTGAATGTCTCAAAATATGCCACATCCACAAAAGGATCGACCGGAAGTACGATCACCGTCTCATCGGGGTCTACCTTTTTTTGCGTCTCTAAATAGACAGCAGCAAGCAGAATAGCCGGAAACGTATTTCTGCGCTCCGGCTCCACTACAATATCCACATCATTTTGAAGCTGCCCCCTAATTGCCTCCACCTGTGTGGCAGATGTCGCCACGACAATCTTAGCCTCGATTCCTGCCTGTACAATTTGCCTATATACACGTTGAACCATTGATTCATGATTACCTTGTTCATCAGATAAAAGTTTTAAAAATTGTTTGGAACGTACTTCATTTGACAGTGGCCACAAGCGTTTGCCCGATCCTCCTGACAACAATACAATATTCATATATCATATCCTTTCTATTGATGTTGCTCACTTTTCCAATATTTACTTCAATGCTAAGAGCATTTGTGCAGTTTCTACCATATTAGTGCCATTGTCCATACTATGTTTTTGAAGATAACGATGGGCCTCCTCCTCTGTCATCTTATTGCGCTCTATCAACAAACATTTTGCACTATTAATAATGGCAATATCCTGCTCATTTCGCACACATGGTTTTTTAGACTGTTTTCTTTTGCGCCGAAAAAGCCCCTGACACATCATATTGATTGTATTGACTAGCTCATTGACCTTAAGAGGCATGGCAAGTCCCATAATATCGCTCCCTGCACACTCACTCAATACCTGCGCAGATGCTAGCACTACCATCTCAAATCCCGCAGGAAGCTCACTTTTTAACTCTATACATATCATATCTGAAAGCCGATATCCTGATATAATGATACCTTCATGCAACTCATCAACCATTCCTAATGTCTGCACTCCACCAGTACAGACAGCAGACACACAAAATCCATTTTTCACCAATATATTTTTAATGCGTTTGGCATCCTCTATCTTGGCAAAGGTTACTATAATATTTGTCAATGGTACACCCCCAATTGCCAAAATATCAAATTACAAATCATCTATATTTTATACAGATATGATTCAATTTCCCAATTTGTCACCTGTGCATCGTATTCCTTCCATTCTGCCTCTTTGGAAGCACAGTACTGCTCAAAGACACGTGTTCCAAACAAATCACGCACTAAAAAATCATTTTTCATCTCACAACAAGCCGCCTGTAAATCAGTCGGTAGTTTTTGAAGCCCACGCTCTTTTGCTTGTTCCTCCGACAATGCATGAATATTGTCCATGACCTGCGGTTCTGGTACAATGTGATTTTGAATACCATCAAGCCCTGCCATAAGACAGGCAGCAATCGCAAGATATGGATTAGCTGAGGGATCGGGATTGCGCAGTTCGATACGTGTATGCTCTCCACGTATATTAGGAACACGAATCAAAGTATTTTCGCCTATCGTGCTCCATGCAATATAGACAGGTGCCTCAAAACCAGGCTTGAGTCGCTTGTAGGAATTGACAAGTGGATTGGTCACTGCACAGATCCCCTTTGCATGCCTCATCAGCCCACCTATAAAGTAATAAGCCTCTTTACTCAATCCATTTTTATCGGTAGGATCTGAAAATAGATTGACTCCATCTTTGTGAAGAGACATATTGATATGCATACCCGATCCACTAAATTCCTTGCGTGGTTTAGGCATAAAGGTTCCATGAAGCCCATGATGTCTTGCAAGTGTCTTAACAGCAAGCTTAAATGTCATAATATTGTCCGCAGTGACAAGAGCCTCGTCATATCGAAAATCAACCTCATGTTGTGAAGGTGCCTTCTCATGATGTGAGGCTTCCACCTCAAACCCCATATCCTCAAGTGTAAGAACAATATCACGTCTAGTATTCTCACCAGTATCAAGCGGTCCCATATCAAAAAAACCTGCCTGTTCATTTGTATTGGTGGTTGGTTTACCATTTTCATCCATGTGAAATAAGAAAAATTCACACTCTGGGCCTACCTCAAATGTGTATCCCATTTTCTTGGCCTCATGCAATGCCTTCTTTAATATATAACGACAATCTCCTTCAAAAGGAGTTCGATCTGCGTGGTATACATCACAGATAAAACGTGCAACTTTACCTTGCTGTGGGCGCCACGGAAATATGGTAAAAGTATCCAAATCTGGATACAAAAACATATCTGCATTACCTGTCGGAATCATTCCCTTTACTAGAGAACAGTCAAACATGCAATTGTTGTTCAATGCCTTTTCTAACTGACTTGCTGTAATTGCCACATTCTTAAAATTTCCTTCAATATCCGTAAACTGCATCCGAATAAATTCTACATCTTCCTCTGCTACCATATTGATAATATCTTGTTTTGTATACTTCGCCATCTCTGGCACCATTCCTTTCTGATACACACTAACTCCCATCTGCCTGCTTTGGCAGGCATACAAATCAAGATGGGTGAAATTTTATATTTCACACTATCCAATTACGACATCTCTATTTTCTTAACACCTTGTGCACAGATGCAAGATACTCTGCTATTGGTAATACGAATCTATTTATCTTTTGAAAAATCTTCGTTTTTTACAGTACTATTGATTCCAGATTTTGTCAACCCAATCTAGTTTGTTTGCATTCCTTTTTGATACCTTTCTCACTTGCTCATGATAATAATTATTCCTTTTTAATCTGCAAATAATATGTTAATCCCCCGTGCCGCCTTTGGCGGCTCAAATAGATCATGTGTGAAAAAAGTCTGCTATGCAGACTTAATAGTTCTTAGGCAGTGTCTTTTGCTGCCTTAGAACTATTTTTCACACTATTGCCTTCCAGCACAAATTTACATAATAAACTCGCACCATGCTCAATTTGAAGACTTTCATAGTAAATAATATTCTCATTTTATGTGCATAATCCATCCATGTCCTTCATACTGTTATATAAAGAACAGAAACGGAGTCAAACATATGAGCTCTAACACAAAAATTGTCGTACTTCGCTCAAAGGAATTAGTTTATGCACTGGTGCTTCTGATTGTGAGTGTACTTATAATAATGGTCGCCGTATCACTTTTTATGCCATCAGAGAACAATCCTGCTGCTCCGTCTGCGCCGCAAAATATTGGGGAAGAGGCTCCGTCTGGCACAGATACCACCAGCTTTCAAGAACTCTATGTGCCTGGCATTTATTCCAGTACCTTGCAGCTTGGAAATTCCAATGTTGAACTGCAAATTACAGTGGATAAAAACCATATTAATTCCATATCTTTGGCCAATATAGACGAATCCATTGCCACGCTCTATCCATTAATGCGCCCGACATTGGATGAATTATCTGCGGCGATTCTGGCAGAGCAAAGCATTGAGAACATAAACTATGCTGATGAGAACCGTTATACTTCTATGCTACTGATGCGAGCAATCTCCGAAACACTCGACAAAGCACGCGTATCAGAGAACGCAGACTCTCCCGCTGGCACAATCTACTAAGCATTGGTTTTGGTTATTTCAGAACATTGCACGAGCATACTTTTTAAATCTTCGATTGTGAAATGATAGATTTTGTCACAAAACTGACAACGCACTTCCACTGGTTTGTCCTCTTCTATCATTTCTTGTATATCTTTTTTTCCAATGCTAATAATTGCTCGTTCCACACGTTCGCGACTGCAATCACAATAATACTGTGCAGGAATTGTATCAGTAATCTCAAGTCCCAGATCCCCCAAGAGCAGCGAAAGCATCTGCTCTGGGGTATTGCCGTCGTCTAAAATCTTGGTGACACTATCCATTGTCTTTAGTTTTTCTTCTAAAACATGAATAGTATCATCATCCGCAAAAGGCATAAGCTGGATAATAAACCCACCTGCCTGTTTGACTGTGTTGTCCTTCTCCATCAACACACCCAATCCCACCGCAGATGGTGTCTGCTCAGATGTAGCAAAATAATATGTCAAATCCTCCGCAATCTCACCTGTCTGCAATTGTGTTTGTCCGACATAAGGTTCCTTGAGTCCCATATCTTTGATTACACTCAAAATTCCATTGCCCACCGCACCTCCAACATCAAGTTTTCCTAATGCATTTGGCGGGATCATAACTTGTGGTTCCAATGCTGTCCCCTTCACATTTGCCTTTGAATCCGCAGTCACTGCAAGTCCGCGAACAGGACCATCACAGTGAATCTGTAATGTAAGCACATCATTTTCTCCTTTTAACATGCTTCCCATCATAGCGCCCGCTGTCAGTAATCTGCCAAGTCCAGCCGTAATCACAGGACTCAATTCATGAATACTTCGCGCGCGCTCCACCAGTTCTCTAGAAGTAACTGCAAATGCACGTATCTGAGCATTTGCAGCCGTAGCCTTTATAATATAATCCCCCATTCCAAATATCTCCTATCTCTCAAAAATATAACCGTAAAAAATTTCGCAATGCCTATTTTTTTATTTTGTTGGTCTGATTTCTTTCTTATCCTTCAAATTTGAAACACTGCCCAAATTTTTACACTTTTGTGCGACAACGCAGATTCGCTCACTCTCTTCTATAATTTCTCCCATTGTATCTGCGTCATACGCCCGCAATAACGTCAATCCTGCCATTTCTACAAATCGCTTCATCTCTTCAAACGTATATCCGCGCTGAAAATGAATCTCCTGAAATTGATAAAAGAGTGCACGCTCGTTTGCAGTTTCTTGTTGTGCTTTGACAAACACGGTCAAATCATATTCATTGATGCCATCCGCAGCATCAAAATAATTTTCCCATATAAAACTACAATCCTCCCTGTTCTCGGCAATCACACTTTCACCTATAACTGTCTCATATTTGTATCGAGTATTAAAATCAAAGAAAAAAATACCATCTGGATCTAAATAATTTTGAACAAGGGAAAAACATGCCAACACATCCTCATCCTCAAGCAAATAATTAATGCTGTCACATACACTCACTACTGCACGCACAGTCCCGTAGAGTTCAAACTCACGCATGTCCTGATTTAAATAAAGAATATCATACCCTGACTGTTCCTTTTTCTCATAGGCAATATTGAGCATCTCATCAGCACAGTCTACTCCAATCATATCATAACCCTTTGCAGCAAGCCGCTGTGTCATATTGCCAGTACCACAGCCAAGATCCAATACCAAACCATCGCAAATCTCTTGCGCATGTAGTTCGCGCACAATATTCTCGCACCACTTTTCATAAGGAGTTGCATCCATCAACTTGTCATACACATCTGCAAATCCTGTATACGCTTCCTCCATATATGCCTCCATCTATACATATGTTGCACATATTGATTACCATCTGCCTATGCGCCAAGCCTCATTGAAATCAAGAAGCCCACTGCTAATAAAATCATCCCTGTTACAATCTCTATAACGCCAACAACTCCTACCTCCATCATAATCAAAATGGCAAATGGGGAAGCCACAATCAAACCAATAATTGCCCAATATGTTATTGATGGATATCTCTTTAGCAAAAACTCAATCAATTTTGCAACAGCCACAATTCCAATTACCACTCCTATACCAAATGGAACTAATACTATAAATGTGTCTAACATTGCTGCAATGTCAAACGCTTTCAATGCATTGATAAACTCATTAATCGTATCTAGAATTGTATTGTAATAGCCTAGAATCATCATAATCATTGAACCACTGACACCTGGAATAACCATTGTAGCGGCCGCAATAATACCTACCCCCAACAGTTTGATTACAGTTCCTACGCTCATCGTGATATCTGCACTCGCACCATCTCCCTCTTCTAGAAGAGAAAATGCTACCACCATCACAAAAAACAAAATAAAGGCCAGAATCTGTGGAAGCCGAATAGTATTTCCCTGTACTTTTTTATAAATAACAGGCAATCCACCAATAATCAATCCTATAAAAAACATGTTAGTCTGCAACGGAAATCTAGGAAACAAAAATTCGGAAAAAATCTTTGCAAAAATCGCAATGGAGAGAAGCATCCCTATCCCTATAGGTATTAATAGCATAATAGCCTCTTTCATGCGCTTTATAAAATGTGTGAGCACTAAAATCAGTCTATCATAAATTCCCATAGAAACCATCATAGTGCCACCACTTACTCCGGGGATCACATTAGCAATCCCCACTACCATACCTCTTAAAATATTGACTATAAATTCTTTCATGACCTTGCTCAATGTCCTTTCTTTTCCCTGTTCTTTAAATAATTCTCCAAAAATTCAATCACAATCCCCATCTCTACATCTGTTCCTATAGAAATGCGCAGATAATTTTCAATGCGTGGTTTGTTCCAATAACGCACATAGATTGCATGGGCTCTCAATGCCTCAAAAAGTTCCTGTGCTGGCACATATTGGTGTGTTGCAAAAATAAAGTTTGTCTTTGTGTCGGGAAATCTAAACCCTAGACGTGAAAACTGCGTTTTGGTATGTTCTCTAGTGGCAACAATCTTTGCTGTAGTTTCCTGAAAATATGTCTCATCCTCCACAGAAGCAACCCCTGCTGCAATTGCTATAGCACTCATTGTATAGGAATTAAAAGAAAACTTTACATCCATCAAATAGCGGATCAGTTTTTCACTGCCCATAGCATACCCAATACGCATCCCCGCCATTGCTCTCGACTTTGAAAATGTTTGAACCACAAGTAAATTCTCATACTTTTCTATTAAGGGCACACAACTTTCCCCACCAAAATCTATATATGCCTCGTCAATGATAACTACACTGTTTGAATTTGCTTTTATAATTTCTTCTAGTAGAATTCTGTCAGCAGAGATCCCTGTTGGCGCATTGGGATTTGCAATGACAATTCCGCCATTTTCTTTTAGATAATCTTCTTTTTTTATCTGAAAAAGATCATTTAGTGGCTGTCGCTCATATGGAATCTGATATAAATCTGCCCATACATCATAAAACGAATACGTAATATCAGGGAAAAGAATTGGTGTAGTGCTCTGAAAAAAAGTCATAAATGCCATAGACAACACATCATCTGAACCCACTCCCACAAACACTTGCTTGTCAGAAAGTCCATGTCGCCTAGCAATCACACTGACAAGCTCTGATACATTAGGATCTGGATACTTGCGCAATGTTGTAGCATCAAACGCACCCAGAGCAGCACCAACTCTAGGCGACGGAGGATATGGACATTCATTTGTATTCAGTTTTATAACATTATGGTCTTTTGGTTGCTCTCCTGCCACATAAGGTATCACCTTTTTTACGTAATCTTCCCAGCTCATTTTATCCTCCTACTCCCGTCCGCCCGCTTTTGCGGGCTCTTCTATTCAGGATAGTGATTTTTCACTTTTACTCCCGTCCGCCCGCTTTTGCGGGCTCTTCTATTCAGGATAGTGATTTTTTTCATACAATATATAAATCTTATTATTCCCTAAAATGATCTTATCATCAATTCTTCCCGTCCTATCAATATAATTTTGCATAAATAATAACACACATTATAATGATAGATGACAACATCCATAATATGGAAATAAACAGTATCATTATCATAACAAACTTTCAAACTTTATGCAATGTCTGTTGACTCCAAAAGAATTCTATTCTACTATAAAAATATAGTATAATTTTCCATAAAATATGAAAAGCTATATCAAGGTGGAGGTATTCTATGTATTATCTAGCAATTTTCATCAAAAGTTTTTTGTCACTTTTTGCCATGATGCGCCTGTGCGGGATCTCTGTCAAAAATCCCTTATCTTTGGTGCTATTTATGGTTTTTGCATATATTTTCTCAAAATTTCACAGTGACAGAATTCAGAGTCATGTCGAGACAGCAGACCCCTTTTTGGCAGGTGGCATGAGTATGTTATTTACTATATTTACACTCTGTGCACAGTACTCTGTCATTTTAGATGGTATGGAAAATCAACTCTTCTGTATAGTAATTTTACTCTTTTCAGGAATTGGTTTATTGATTGTCTACTATCATCTAATTTTGTGGATTTTGCAGGCAGCAGGCACTCTGCGAATAACGACATCTGGTTATTCATATGCATGGCTTCCCTATGCAACTTCAGTACTTTGCATTGTGTGTTGGCTTCCCTATTTTTTATATGAATATCCAGGCATTATGACTCCTGACAGTATCAATCAATATGCACAAGTTATCGGTGCCTATCAGCTCTCCAATCATCATTCTATTGTACACACAGGAATGATTGGGCTTTTTTATAGTCTTGGTGTTTCATTTACTGGAGACATCCATTTTGGAATTGCTCTCTATACAATTGCACAGATGGTTTTCATGGCATTTGTCGCAGGTTATGTTATAAAAACCTTACAAAAAGCATCGGTTCGGTTTTCCATTTTGATTCTTACAATTAGTTTTTATGCACTTATGCCCTATCATGGAATCTTGTCTGTCACCTTATGGAAAGATATTCCTTTTGCTGGTTGTATGACTCTTTTTACGGCGTCGCTAATGCGCTTTTTGTTGCGTGGAAATTTTACTGCCTCCGCAGAGGATATCCCCAAATTATCTGTCAACGAATATTTTACTTTGGTGCTTCCATATAGTATCTCTTGTATCCTGCTTTGCCTTTTGCGCTCTAACGGCTGGTATGTCTTTGTGATTATGGTGCCTTTTATTCTAATTATATATCGCAAATGCCCCAAATTTATCATTCCAGTCCATATGGTTATCCTTGTGATGGTACTGTTTATCAAAGTTCCTGTCATGAATATCTATGCGATCCCACAAGCAGATTTTGTGGAATCCTTGTCCGTCCCTGCGCAGCAAATTGCCCGCGTATTTGCCATAGGTGAACCTTTATCCAAACAACAGACT